>NZ_BAAAPF010000371.1:0-6483 GCF_039531005.1 Streptomyces synnematoformans | reverse complement strand
GTCGCCGATCCGCCGGTCCGCCTCCGCCGTGCCGCCCGCGCCCGCCTTCCGGACGGCGGAGCTGCGCCGCCGCTCGCGGCGCCCGGCGCTCGCGCCCGCCCCGCCGGGAACCGTCTCCCTCGCCATGGGCGAGCCGGACTTCCCGACCCCGCCGCCGGTGGTCGCCGCCGCCGTGGCCGCGCGGCGCGGCGGCCGCGCCCACTACGCCGACCAGAACGGCCTCCGGGAGCTGCGCGCCGCGCTCGCGGCCCGGCTGCCGGCGCCCCCCGGCCGGCTCCGGACCGCCGACGACGTCCTCGTCACCCACGGCGCCACCGGCGCGCTGACGGCGGCGGTGCTCGCGATGATCGGCCCCGGCGACCGCGTGGTCATCCCGGAGCCCGCGTACTCGCTCTACGCCGACCTGGTCGTCCTCGCCGGCGGCACCGTGGACTTCGTACCGCTCGCCCCGGACCTGCACTGGGACCTCGACGCGCTGGCCGCCGCGCTCCCCGGGGCGGCGATGATGATCTTCTCGAACCCGTCGAACCCGACCGGCGTCGTGCACCGCGGCCGGGAGCTGGCGGCGCTGGGGGAACTGCTCCGCGGCTCCGGCACCCTGGTCGTCAGCGACGAGGCCTACCACCGGCTGGTCTACCCGGGGCACGCGATGACGTCGGCGCTGGAGGTCGAGTCGCTGCGCGACCGCACGGTGTACGTGCAGACCTTCTCCAAGACGTACGCGATGACCGGCTGGCGCGTCGGCTACCTGACCGGGCCGCGCGCGGTGGTGGACGCGGCCGCCCAGGTGCACCGGAGCCTGAACGGCTCGCTGAACACGGCGGCCCAGCACGCGGCCCTCGCGGCCCTCGACCTGCCGGACGGCGTCGTGGCCGCCATGGCCGACGGCTACCGGCGGCGGCGCGACCTGGCGGTCGCGCGCCTGGCCGGCGTGCCCGGCCTGCACCTGGTGCCGCCGGAGGGCGCGTTCTACGGGTTCCTCCGCTACGACACCGGCGTGCCCTCCGGCCGGGTCGCCCGCGAGCTGGCCGGGCGGCAGGTGCTGGTCCGGGCCGGCGCCGAGTACGGGCCCTCGGGCGAGGGGCACGTCCGGATCTCGTTCGCGGCCGCCGAGGACGACCTGTGGACCGGGCTGGAGCGCGTCGTCCGCTACTTCGCCCCCGAGAGCACGTGAGGAGCGCCGGATGTGCACACCGCGTACCGCGCACCTCCGGGCGGCCGGCCCCCGCCCGGAGGCGCTACCCTTTGCCTGCACGTCGATGAGGCGGAGGAGCCCTGTGGCCGACCGGAAGGCCGCCCCGGGCGGGGGGCGCAGACTGCGCAGTGACACCCGCCGCAACCGTCGGCGGCTCCTGGAGGCCGTGGGCGAGCTCGCCCGGGAGGCGCCCGACCGGCTCACGATGCAGGCGGTCGCGTCGCGCGCGGAGATCGGACCGGCCACCGCCTACCGCTACTTCTCCTCGATGGACGACGTGCTCGCGGCCTACGTGCTCAGCGTCGTCGAGGAGCTGCGCGACTTCAGCGTGACGTCGGCGGCGCAGGGCCGGCCGCTGTTCGACGCCGTCGTGGACAAGTGGGTGGACCTGCTCGCCGAGCACGGCCCGGCGCTGGTGCAGCTGCGGTCCCGGCGGGGCTACCTGGAGCGGCTGCACAGCGGGAACGAGATCATCGTCGCCCTGCGGGACGCCTGGAGCGGTCCCGTGCGGGGGCTGCTCGACGACATCGGCGTCCCGGACGACATGCTCGAACACGCCCTGTTCCTCAGCAACATGATCTTCGATCCCCGGGAGGTCCAGGACCTGCTGCGGGAGACGGACCTGTCCCGCCGGGAGGTCATCGCCCGGCTCACCGAGGCGTACCGCGGCGCGCTGCGCGGGTGGGCGCGGGCCGGCTGACCGCCCCGTCCTCCCCTCTCCCCACCACTCCCTCCGCCGCACACTCCACCGCATGAGCCGGGGCTCCCACGGCTCCACGAAACGATAGGTGCGTCTCAAATCGTAGCTACGTCTATCTATGCTTAGACCGCATCGACAAGGAGGACACCGTGGCCGCACCACAGTCAGAGCAGGAACCCGCCGAACCGGCCGGCGCGACCGTACGGGCGGGCGGCCTCGACGTCGGATACCTCGACGGCGGCGACGGCGTGCCGCTCGTACTCGTCCACGGCGGCGAGAGCGACCGCACCCAGTTCACGGCGCTCCGCGGACTGCTCGGCGCCGGCATCCGGGCCGTCTCCTACGACCAGCGCGACTCGGGGATCACCGTGAACCCGCCGGTCCCGTACACGCTGGCGGACCTCGCCGACGACCTCGCCGCCCTGCTGGACGCGCTCGGGCTGCCGCGCGCGCACCT
The DNA here is from genome assembly GCF_039531005.1 of Streptomyces synnematoformans. Classification (NCBI taxonomy): domain Bacteria; kingdom Bacillati; phylum Actinomycetota; class Actinomycetes; order Kitasatosporales; family Streptomycetaceae; genus Streptomyces; species Streptomyces synnematoformans. The sequence continues at coordinate 4,131 of NZ_BAAAPF010000371.1, read as the reverse complement.
GCTGGGCACCTCCTTCGGCGGCGCGGTCGCGCAGCACGCCGCGCTCCGGCATCCCGGACGGGTCGCGTCCCTGGTCCTGGTGGCCACCACGCCGAGCTACGCGATGGGCGCGGAGGCGATCGACGAGCTGCTGGGGATGGACCACGAGCAGCGGCAGCGGGCCGCCGCGGACTTCTTCTTCACCCCCGAGGGCCCGGCCGGGCTGCGGGCCGCCCCCGGCCGGACGCTGACGGCCCGCACCCCCGAGCAGAGCGCCCGCCGCCACGCGGTCGCACGGCAGCACGAGGTCCGGGACCGCCTCGGGGAGATCACCGCACCGACGCTGATCGTGCACGGCACCGCGGACCGGCTGGCGCCCTACGCCGGCGCCGTCCTGATGGCGCGGCGGATGCCGAACGCCGAACTGCACGCGATCGAGGGCGGCCGGCACGGCATCGCGGTGGAGTTCGCGGACACGGTCGCCCGCCGGGTGCGCGGCTTCCTCGGGGTGACCGCGCACGAGCCGCCCGGCGCCCGGCCGGACTCGGCACCGGTGACCGAGCCGTCCGGCCCCGACGCTCCACCGGCCGCCGCGGCCCCGAGCGACACGGCCCCTCGGCCATGACGGACGACGGCGCCCGCGAGGTCGCGAACCGGATGGCCGCGGCGGCCCTCGCGTGGCTGGACTCCCTCGACCCGGACCAGCGCCCGGCGGCGACCGGCCCGCCGCCGGGCACCGGCGGCGCGGCCGAGGCCGAACGCACCCGCTGGTACTACACCCCCACCGACCACGGCGGCCTCACCTTCCACCGGCAGCGCCCCGCGCAGCACCGGCTGGTGATGCGGCTGGTCGCCAGCGGGCTGTCCGAAGCCGGGTACACCACCGTCGCCACCGTGCTCGGCCTGGAGAACGTGCTCGACCGCACCGAGGGCTTCTCGGTGCACTGGGGGCGGGAGCGCACCCGCGACCCCGGCATGTACTACCTGCGGGTCTTCGGCGAGCCCGGCGGGGCGCGGCCGTGGGGCTGGCGGTTCGGCGGCCACCACGTCTCGCTCAACAACCTCGTGGTGGACGGGCGCGTCGCCGCCGCCACCCCGTGCTTCCTGGGCGCCGACCCGGCCGCGTCCCCGCTGCTGGGCGGGGCGGCGCTGCGCCCGCTGGGAACGGCCGAGGACCTGGCCCGCGAGCTGGTCCGCTCCCTCGCCCCCGGGGCCGCCGCCCGCGCCGTACTGCTGCCCCGCGCCCCGAACGACGTCGTGGCGGGCAACAGCGCCCGCGTCGGCGACCGCGTGGTGCGGCGCAGCGAACTCTGGCGCCCCGGCCCGCACGTCCCGGACCGGGCCGGGCACCCGGTCACCGGCCTGCACGGTGCGGACCAGCGGGCGCTGGCGCTCACCCCCGAGCCCCGGGGCGTGCCGGGCGCCGAACTCGACGCCGCGCAGCGGGAGCTGCTGCGCGCCCTGCTCGGCACGTACCTCGACCGCGTCCCCGCCGGGGTGTCCCCGCTGCCCCGCTACGCCGACCCGGCGGCGCTGGACGCCGTCCACCTCGCCTGGGCCGGCTCCACCGCGGCGGGCGAACCGCACTACTACCGCCTCCAGGGCCCGCGGCTGCTCGTCGAGTGGACCAACGTCCACCGCGGCGCCAACCATGCCCACGCCGTGTGGCGGGACCCGGAGACCGACTTCGGCGGCGACGTCCTCGCCGCCCACCACGCGGCCCACCACCCGGCATAAGCAGCCCACCACCCGGCGTAAGCCGCCCACGTGCCAGACGAACGGAATGTGACAGCCATGGCCGGTCAGCAACCGCCACCCACCGACGTACCCCCGCACACGACGCGCCCCACGCTGCGCGGCTCCTTCGGCATGTGCGCCTCGACGCACTGGCTGGCCTCCGCGACGGCCCAGTCCGTGCTGGAGCGCGGCGGCAACGCCTTCGACGCGGCCACGGCCGGCGCCTTCGTCCTGCACGTCGCGGAACCCCACCTCAACGGGCCCGGCGGCGACCTCGTCGCCGTCCTCGCCACCGCGGCCGACCCGGCGCCGCGGGTGCTGGCGGGGCAGGGCCACGCCCCGCGGGGCGCCACGATCGAGCACTTCCGGGCCGAAGGTCTTGACCACGTGCCGGGCGCGGGCGCGCTCGCCGCCGCCGTCCCGGGCGCCGTCGACTCCTGGCTGTGGCTGCTCGCCGAGTCCGGCACCTGGGAGCTGCCCGACGTGCTGGCCTACGCGATCGACTACGCGGAGCGCGGAGTCCCGGTCGTACCGCAGCTCGCGGGCGTCCTGGCGAGGGTCGAGGACCTCTTCCGTAGCCACTGGCCGACGTCGTACGCGCAGTGGCTGCCGGAGGGACGCGTCCCCGCGCCGTACGCCACCCTCGTCAACCCCGCCTACGCCCGTACCCTGCGCCGGCTGGCCGCCGAAGGCGCCGGCGCGACGAGGACCGCGCGCATCGACGCCGCGCGGCGCGCCTGGCGGACCGGGTTCGTGGCGGCCGCCCTGGCCGACTTCGCGGCCGTACCGCACCGGCACTCCTCCGGCCGGGACCACGCCGGAGTGCTCACCGCCGCCGACCTCGCCGACTTCCGGCCGTCCCTCGAACCCGCCGTCACCGCCGAGTTCCGCGGAACCACCGTCGCGAAGGCCGGCCTGTGGTCCCAGGGGCCCGTGCTGCTGCAGGCCCTCACCATGCTCGACGGCCTCGACGACGAACAGCTCGACCCGTCGACCGCCGCGGGCGTCCACACCCTCGCCGAGGCGCTGAAGCTCGCCCTGGCCGACCGGGAGGCGTACTACGGGCACCTCGACCCGGCGGACGCGGAGGCCGTCGTCCGCAGGCTGCTGTCCCCCCGGTACGCCCGGGAGCGCGCCGGGCTGATCGGCGCGGCCGCCGCCGACTCGTTCCGGCCAGGCGACATCGGCGTCGCCGCGCCGTACACTCCGCCGCTCGTCGCGGACCGGCACGCCGTACGGGCCGACGGCGTGGGCGAGCCCACCGTGCAGCAGACCGGGGACACCCGGGGCGACACCTGCCACATCGACGTCGTCGACCGCTGGGGGAACCTCATCTCCGCCACCCCGTCGGGAGGGTGGCTCCAGTCCTCGCCCACCGTGCCGGAACTCGGCTTCGGGCTCGGCACCCGGCTGCAGATGACCTGGCTGGACCCGGCCGCCCCGGCCCGCCTCGCCCCGGGGCGGCGGCCCCGCACCACCCTGAGCCCGACCCTGCTGCTGCGGGACGGCCGCCCCGTGGCCGCGCTGGGCACACCCGGGGGCGACCAGCAGGACCAGTGGCAACTGCTCTACCTGGTACGGACGCTGGCCCTCGGGCTGGCGCCGCAGGAGGCGATCGACGCGCCCGCGTTCCACACCACCTCCGTACCGGGTTCGTTCTGGCCGCGGACCTGGACGCCGGGGGGACTGGTGGTCGAGGAGCGCGCGGGCGCGGCGGTCCTCGACGAACTGCGCGCACGCGGCCACGCCGTGACCGTCTCGGGGCCGTGGAGCCAGGGCCGGCTCTCCGTCGTCACGCGCGACCCGGACAGCGGCACCCTGACGGCGGCGGCGAACCCGCGCGGCGCCCAGGGTTACGCGACGGGGCGATGAACGGCACCGCGGCCGGCGCCGCCCACGCCCGCGGCCAAGCCTCCGGCCAAGCCGACGGGCAAGCCGACGACCAAGCCGACGGCCGGGACGGCGCCGGCACCGGCGGCCGGCCGGTGCGGCGGCGCGTCACCCCGGCGGCGCTGATCCTCGCCCTCACCTTCGCGACCGGCGCGGTCGACGCCGTCGGATACCTGCACCTGGACCAGGTGTTCGCGGGCAACATGACCGGCAACGTCGCCATCCTCGGGATGGCGGCCACCGGCGGGACCGGGCTGCCGGTGCTCGGCCCGGCCCTGGCGCTGGCGTTCTTCCTCGTCGGCGCGGCCGTCGCCGGACGGCTGCTGCGCACCGCCGCCCCGGGCTGGAGCCGCCGGTGCACGGCCCTGCTGGGCGGCGTCGGACTGGCCCTGGCCGCCACGGCCCCCGCCCTGGCCGCCTTCGGCACGGGCGCGCCCGGCGCCCGCGCGGCGACGGCGTCGTCCCTCGCCCTGGCCATGGGGATGCAGGCGGCGACCGCCCGCCACCTGGCGGTGAAGGACGTCA
>NZ_BAAAPF010000370.1:0-6522 GCF_039531005.1 Streptomyces synnematoformans | reverse complement strand
CGGCCACCGCGCACCCCGTACGCCGCCGCCTCCTTCGGCAAGCTGCCGCTCGGCAGCATCACCCCGCGCGGCTGGCTCGCCGGCCGGCTCCGCACGCTCCTCGGCGGGCTCTTCGGCCGCTACGACCGGATCTCCCACTTCCTCGACTTCGACGGCTCCGGCTGGGTGCACCCCGACCGCGCCGGCTGGGAGGAGGTCACGTACTGGCTGCGCGGCTACGTCCCGCTCGCCGCGCTCACCGGCGACGCCGCCGCGCAGGCGACCGCCCGCCGCTGGATCGACGCGGTCCTGGCCACCGGGCAGCCCGACGGCTTCTTCGGCCCGGCCCGCCTGCGCACCGCTCGGGGCGGAGGGCCCGACTTCTGGCCGTACCTGCCGCTGCTGCAGGCGCTGCGCAGCCACGAGGAGTTCACCGGCGACGAGCGGATCGTGCCGTTCGTCCTGCCCTTCCTGCGCTTCATGAACGCGCAGGGCAGGGGCGCGTTCGACGCCGGCTGGGTGTCCAAGCGGTGGGGCGACGGCATCGACATCGCGTTCTGGATGCACGCCCGCACCGGTGAGGACTTCCTCCTCGACCTCGCCGACAAGATGCACCACTGGGGCGGAAACTGGGTGGACTCCTTCCCCGACCTGCACAACGTCAACGTCGCGCAGGGGTTCCGGGAGCCCGCGCAGTACGCGCTGCGCGCCGGCGACGACGGGCTGACCGGGGCCACGTACCGCGGCTACGAGCGGATCCTGGCGCAGTACGGGCAGTTCCCCGGCGGCGGCTTCGCCGGGGACGAGAACGCCCGGCCCGGCTTCGGCGACCCCCGGCAGGGCTTCGAGACCTGCGGCATCGTCGAGTTCATGGCCAGCCACGAGCTGCTGACCCGGATCACCGGCGACCCGCTGTGGGCCGACCGCTGCGAGGAGCTGGCGTTCAACCTGCTGCCCGCCGCGACCGACCCGGCCGGGCGCGGCGTGCACTACATCACGAGCGCCAATTCGATCGACCTGGACGACGTGCGCAAGAACGACGGCCAGTTCCAGAACGGCTTCGCGATGCAGTCGTTCCAGCCGGGCGTCGACCAGTACCGCTGCTGCCCGCACAACTACGGCATGGGCTGGCCGTACTTCACCGAGGAACTGTGGCTGACCACGCCGGACGGCGGGCTCGCCGCGTCGATGTACGCGCCGTGCGAGGTGCGGACCCGGGTGCGCGGCACCGAGGTGACGATCGCCGAGGAGACGGACTACCCGTTCACCGAGACGGTGACGCTGCGCGTCACCACCGCGCGGCGAGTGCCGTTCACGCTGCTGCTGCGCGTTCCCGGCTGGTGCGCCGCGCCGGAGGTGACGGTGAACGGGAAGCCGGTGGCGGCGGCTCCGGGGCCGGGCTTCGCCCGGCTGAAGCGGAGCTGGGCGAGCGGCGACACCGTCGTGCTGCGGCTGCCGCAGCGCACGTCGGTACGGGTGTGGGAGGCCAACGGCGGCGCGGTCAGCGTCGACCGGGGGCCGCTGACGTACTCGCTGCGTATCGGCGAGTCGTACGAGCGCACCGGCGGCAGCGACGCGTTCCCGCACCTCGCCGTGCACGCCACCACGCCCTGGAATTACGCCCTGTCCCCCGACGCTCCGCGGGGCCTGGCGTTCCACCGCGACGACGGCCCGCTGACCGGCGACCCGTTCACCCACGAGCACACCCCCGTGCGCATCACCGCCCCCGCGCGCCGGCTGCCGGAGTGGGTCGCCGACCGGCAGCGGGTCGTCGCGCCGCTGCAGCAGAGCCCGGCGCGCAGCGAGGCGTCGCCGGAGACGGTGACGCTGGTCCCGATGGGCGCGGCCCGGCTGCGGATCACGGCGTTTCCGACGGCGGACCCGGACGGCACGCCGTGGACGCCGGAGCCGCCGTACCACCGGGTGCGGAACAAGCACAGCGGCAAGGTGCTGGCGGTGGACCGGATGTCGCTGGAGAACAGCGCCCGGGTCCACCAGTTCGACAACTCCGGCACGTCCGACCACTCCTGGCAGCTGCTCGACCGCGGCGACGGGCTGCTGCTGATCCGCAACGGCCACAGCGGGAAGGTGCTCGGCGTCGACGGCATGTCGACCGAGAACAGCGCGCCCGTCGTGCAGTACGAGGACAACGGCACGCCGGACCACCTGTGGCGGATCGTCCCCGACGCGGACGGCTGGTTCCGCCTCCGCAACGAGCACAGCGGCAAGGTGCTCGGCGTCGACGGCATGTCGACGCAGAACAGCGCGCAGGTGGTGCAGTTCGACGACAACGGCACGCCCGACCACCTGTGGCGGCTGGTCGCGGCGCCGGCCTAGGCGGACCGCCCCGGCCGCCGGCGGGAGCCCGGCGGCGGGACCGCGTACGCGCCGCGCGGGCGGCCGGCTTCCTGGCAGGGGCGCCGGCCGTCCCCGCGTAGCGTGGTGGACATGAGCAATCTCGACGTGAGGCCCCCGGTCGCCGCGTGCGGCGGGCGGGCGGACGTGACGGCGGAACCGGTGCGCGAGGTGCTGCAGGCGCGGCACATGCCGCTCGGCGAGAGTACGGTCGTGCGGCGGCTGCTGCCGAACCTCGGCCGGCGGATGGTCGGCGCCTGGTGCTTCGTCGACCACTACGGCCCCGACGACATCGCGGACCAGCCGGGGATGCAGGTGCCGCCGCACCCGCACACCGGGCTGCAGACCGTCAGCTGGCTGCACGACGGCGAGGTCCTGCACCGCGACAGCCTCGGCTGCCTGCAGACGGTACGGCCGCGGGAGCTGGCGCTGATGACGGCGGGCCGGGCCGTCGCCCACTCGGAGGAGTCGCCGCGCGACCACGCGCGGCTGCTGCACGGCGCGCAGCTGTGGGTGGCGCTCCCCGACGCCCACCGCGACACCGCGCCCGCGTTCGAACACCACGCGGAGCTGCCGCGGGTGGCCGGCGGCGGCGGGCTGTCCGCGACGGTCGTCCTCGGCGAGCTGGCGGGGGCGGCGTCCCCGGGGACGACGTACACGCCGATCGTCGGCGCCGACGTCACCCTGGCGGCGGGTACCGACACGCGGCTGCCGGTGCAGCCGGACTTCGAGTACGCGGCCCTGACGATGTCCGGCGAGGCGGAGGTCGACGGGCTGCGGCTGGCGCCGGAGTCGATGGTCTACCTGGGCTGCGGGCGCACCGAGCTGCCGCTGCGCGCGGACGTGGACAGCTCGCTGATGCTGCTCGGCGGGGAGCCGTTCGCGGAGCGGATCGTGATGTGGTGGAACTTCGTCGGCCGCCACCACGACGAGATCGACCGGGCCCGCCGGGACTGGGCGGACGGCACCCGCTTCGGCGAGGTCCGCGGCTACGCCGGCCCCCGGCTGGAGGCTCCGCCGCTGCCGCCGGCACCGCTGAAGCCGCGCTGAGCGGCGGCCCGCGCCCTGCGTCGAGCGGCTCTCCGGGGGCGCCGCGGAGGCCGCGGGAGAGGGCAGGGGCCCCGCTGCCGGGGGAACAACGGGGCCCGAACAGAAGACTACGGGTCAGTAGCTCAGTTGCGAAGCCGTACGCCGGTCGCCGGGACGGAATCAAGCCAGTTCCGGCAGTGCCCGTTCGGGCACCGCGTGCCCCGTACGACCGCATCCTCCGGACCGGCGGAGGTGCGGACGGCGCCCCGGCCGGGCTTCGGGCTCCGGCCGGGGCGCCTGCCCGGGAGGGGCCGTGGGTCACTCGATGTTGATGGTGAACGTGGACGTGGTGTTCTTGATGTCCTGCGCGTTGTTGCTCATGGTCAGGTTGCGGAACGTCACCTCGCCGACGGCCGGGCCCTCGCCGGGCTCGGGCAGCTCGTTCGCCCACAGACCGAAACCGGACTTGGCGTCGTAGGCGTCACCGCTCTTGCGGGCACCGGTGATCGAGACGTCGGTGAGGATCGTGTCCTTGATCGGGTACTCCGGCTGACCTCCCACATAGTCCGTCTGGAACATGATTCCGGAGTAGGTCGGATCGATGATGTCGACGTTGTTGATCCGGATGCCCTGGAAGACCTCCGAGGCGGAGAAGAGCCAGATGCCCGGGAAGGTCTGCGCGCCCCAGAAGTGCCCGCCGCAGCGTTCGATGGTGATGTTCTCCAGGGTCGTCGGCTCGGTGCCGAAGCCGTTCATCGGATAGCCGAAGTCGAGCGAGCTGACGGTGATCCCGGAGTAGACGAGCGTGTCGGCGATGCGGATGTTGCGGAAGGTGTTGTCGTAGCCGCCGTAGACGGCGATGCCCGCGGCCCGCCAGGTCAGCAGCGACGTCAGGTTCTCGTAGACGTTGTCGTGCATGTCCGCGCCGCCCGCGTCGATGGCGGAGAAGAGCGCGAAGCTGTCGTCGCCGGTCGCGCGCGACTCGTTGTTGACGACGCGGGCGCCGGTGCTGCCGTTGGTCATGTTGACGGCGTCCGCGAAGGAGTTGCGGATGCGCGAGTCCCGGATGGTGATGTCGTCGGTGTTCGCGCCCCAGTAGAGGCACACCATGTGCTCGTTCCAGATGTCCTCGATCGTGATGCCGGAGACGTTCTGAAAGTCGAAGACCTTGCCGGGTCCGTCGATGCGGGTGGTGTAGTTGCCGAAGTAGGCGAAGCCGCGGAAGCCGGAGCCGGCCGCCGACTGCTCGGCGCGGAAGCCGACGTCGGTGTTCTGCTGGCCGGCGGGGGCGTGGAAGCGGGTGTACCAGGGGCCGGCGCCGACGACCTGCACGGCCTTGCCGTAGACCTGGAACTTGCCGGACGTCTCGTAGGTGCCGGGCGGCAGGTAGACGCCCTTGAGCCGGCCGGTGGTGTCCATCCGCACCCGGTCCAGGGCGCTCTGCACGTCCTGCTGTCCGAATCCGGTCGGCACGGTGTACGCGGCGGGGTCGGGGTTGGCCTCGGGCGCGACCTGCTCCAGGCTGACGAAGTCGATCGCGTAGCTGGAGGTGTTGGCCGCGTCCTTCTGCAGCTTGATCCTGCTGCCGGCGGGCACGGTCGTGTCCAGCATCAGGTTCGCCTCGTCGTAGATGTGCCGGGCCGGGCCCGCGCCGGGGTTGTTGCCGGGGCTGGCCTCGGCGCCGTAGAGCCAGGCGTACTTCGAGGTGAGGCTGAGGGCCTTGTGGAAGGTGCCGTCGACGTAGACGTTGAGCGTGGCGTCGATGCCGCCGCCGCCCGGGGCGTCGGGGATGGAGAACCGGGTGACGAGGGTGTTCGTGCTGGCCCGGGTGGTGAACTCCACGGACTCGCCGGTCCGGTCGAGGGTCACCGCGCGCCGCCCGGACGCCTCGCCCGCGACGTCGCCGATGGTCCGGTTCGGGCCGACGACCTGCGCGCCGCCGCCGACGGCGGCGTCCTCGGCCTCGTACATGTCGTACGGCATGTCGGCGCCGCGCCCGATGAACAGCGACTCGGTGACGGTGTTGTTCCCGCGCTTGACCGGCACCTCGTTGGCGTCGGCGGCGATCTCCACCTCGACGGTGTACGAGCCGTCGGCGGCCGTCCAGTTGCCGAGGCCGACCGGGTCCGTGGTGGCGCCGGCCGCGATGACGCCGTCGTGGGCGCCGTCCAGGGTGGCGACCGTGTCGCCCGCCGCGTTGCGGAGCGTCAGCGTGACGGCGTGGCTGCCGCCCGCGGAGTCCCGGGTGCCCTGGTTCTGCACCGCCACGGCGAAGTCGACGGTCTCGCCCGCGGCCGGGGAGCTGGGCGTCCGGTTCACCCTGGCGGCGACGAGGTCGCTGCTCTGCACGGGGGCGACGACGAGCGGGGTGGGGCTGGTGTACTCGTTGTTCTCCTCGTCCTGCTCGACGACCGTGTCGTCGGGGTCGACGGCGGCGGCGAGTGCGTACTCGCCGGCGTCGTGCGCGCCGACGTCCGCGGTCACGGTCTGCGTGGCGCCCGGGGCCAGCGCGTCGACGTCGGCGCCGCCGGCCGGCTCGCCGCCGAGCAGGAAGTCGAGTCCGGTGGCCGCCGCGGGCTCCGCGCCGGCGTTGTGCACGGTCGCGGAGAGCGTGACCGGGTCGGTCTCGTCGGGGTCGGCGGGGGTGTGGGTGAGGCCGGTGACCTCCAGGTCGGGGTTGGGTGCGGCGGTGCCGAGGACCTGCAGCTCGCCGACCTGGCCGGCCGGGGCACCGGTGTTGCCGGTGAACGACAGCCGCACGTCGGCGACGCGGCCGCTCACCGGGACGGTGACGCTGTTGCCGGTGGCCGGGTCGAAGTCGTAACCGGTGGCGGCCTTCAGGGTGGTGAAGGAGTCGGAGCCCTGCTCGCGGCCGAGGACCGCGAAGGTCTGGGTGCGCGGGCCCCAGATCGGGTCGGGGTTGAGCTGGACGACGACGGCGCTGACGTCGGCGTCGGCGCCCAGTTCGACGGTGAGGGTGTTGGGGTAGCTGCCGCCCGCGCCCTCCCAGTAGGTGCCGCGGTCGCCGTCGTTGGCGTTGGCGGCCACGAAGTGGTACACGGTCGAGGAGGCGGTGATCGGCTTGCCGGCGGCCAGATCGGGGTCGGCGGCGGCCGCGCGGGTGGCGGCGGTGGCGGGCCCGGGCGCGGCGGGCTCGCC
>NZ_BAAAPF010000369.1:0-6531 GCF_039531005.1 Streptomyces synnematoformans | reverse complement strand
CTCCGGCCGGGGCGGGCAGCGGGCGCTGGTGCTGGCGCTGGCGGACCCGGCGAACGCGTACGGAGCGGCCCTGCCGTGGCCGGAACCTCCGCCCGGCACGACGCACAAGCCCGGCCGCAAGGCCGGCGCGCTGGTGGTGCTGGTGGAGGGCGACCTCGCGCTGTACGTGGAGCGCGGCGGCCGCACGCTGCTGGCCTGGCCCTCGGCGGACGACCCCCGCCTCGCCGCGGCGGCTCAGGCGCTGGCGGCGGCGGCCCGCGGCGGCGCCCTGGGCCGTACGGCGACGGTGGAACGCATCAACGCCGCCCAGGCCCTGGACTCCCCCCTGGGCACCCTCCTGGAACAGGCGGGTTTCACGGCCACCCCCCGCGGCCTGCGCGTACGCGCCTGACGGCGGGAGCGCGGCACGGTCGCCTGCCCCGCTGCGCCCTCCCGACCCGCCGCAGGCGGGCCGCGCGCCTACCCCGCCCGGCCGTTCAGATACGCCAGCACCGCCCGCACCCGGCGGTTGTCGTCGTCCGACGGCGCGAGGTCCAGCTTGGCGAAGATGTTCGTCGTGTACTTGCTGACCGCGCCCTCCGAGAGGAACAGCTGACGCGCGATCGCCGCGTTCGAGCGGCCCTCCGCCATGCCTGCCAGCACCTCCCGCTCCCGCGGCGTGAGCCGCCCCAGCGGTTCGTCCCGCGCGTTGCTCGCCAGCAGCTTCGCGATGACCTCCGGGTCCATCGCCGTGCCGCCCCCGGCCACCCGCCGCACGGAGTCGACGAACTGCCGCGCCGCGAACACCCGGTCCTTCAACAGGTATCCGACGGCGCCGCTGCCGTCCGCGAGCAGCTCCCGCGCGTACAGCTGCTCCACGTGCTGCGACAGGATCAGCACCGGCAGCTCCGGCCGCTCCCGCCGGGCCGCCAGCGCCGCCTGCAGGCCCTCGTCCGTGAACGTCGGCGGCAGCCGGATGTCGACCACCGCCACGTCCGGCCGCTCGGCGCGCAGCGCCGCCAGCAGCTCCTCGCCGGACTCGACCGCCGCGCAGATCTCCATGCCGTGCGCCTGCAGCAGCCGCGTCAGCCCGTCCCGCAGCAGGTACTGATCCTCCGCCAGGACGACACGCACTGCCCCGCTCCTCTCCGCCACGTCCGCCACGCCCGCCGGGGCGGCCGTACGCTCCCCCGTCAGCACCCCTGCCTCGCGCCGCCCTTCCGCCACCGCCGCAGCAGCGGGCGCACCCCGGCCAGGCCCAGCGCCACCATCGCCAGCACCGTGGGCCAGCGCAGCGGCTCCGGCAGGTACAGGGCGAGGAACCACGACCGGTTGTCCGTGCCGAAGACCAGCAGCGTCCCCGCGACCAGCCCCTGCGGGAACAGCGCGACGGAACACACTACCGGCGCCAGCGCCGTCAGCCACAGCTCCCCGCGCCCCGCCAGCCGGCGCGGGCCCCCCGCGCCCGCGCCGCCCGCCGGCTGGGTGTCGCAGCACTCGTCCCCCAGCGGGCAGGGGATCTCCACCGCCACGGTCGTCGGCCCGCCCTCGGGGCTGCTGACCGCCAGCACCCCGTCGAACGGCTTGATGCGCCGCTCCACGCCCCGCAGCCCGCCCCCCGCGGTCGGCGCCGCGCCGCCGCGGCCGTCGTCGGTGACCGTCGCGCGCAACACCCCGTCGCGGTGCCACAGGTCGATGTCCACCCGGTCCGCCCCGGCGTGCTTCCCCGCGTTGGCGAGGATCTCCGCCACCGCGAAGTACGCCGCGGACTGCACCGGGTCCGGCAGCTGCCCGCGCAGGTCGACCTCGACCCGGACGTCCAGCGCGCTGTCCAGCGCCAGCGCCCGTACGGCGTCGCCGAGCCCCCGCTCGGCCAGCACCGGCGGATGGATGCCCCGTACCAGCCCGCGCAGCTCGCGCAGCACCGCGGACGACGAGTCCTGCGCCTGCCGCAGCAGTACCTTCGCCGCCGCCGGGTCGGTGTCGACCAGTTCCTCCGCGGCCGAGACCGTCATGCCGAGGGCGACGAGCCGGGCCTGCGGGCCGTCGTGCAGGTCGCGCTCGATGCGGCGCACCTCCGCCGCCTGCCAGTCGGTGGCCGCCGTACGCTTCTGGTCCAGCTCGGCGACCTGCAGCGCCAGCTCCGACGCCCGCGCCGGCGCCAGCAGGGAGCGCGTCCAACGCCCGTGCAGCGCCATGGCCCGCGGCCCGGCCCACAGCCCGAGCGCGCACAGCGCCGCTCCCACGGGCACCAGGGCCAGGGCGGTGTCCTGCGAGGCGACCTCGACGCCCGCGTAGTCGACGAGCGTGTCCCCCGGGTACGAGGGGTCCCACAGCAGCGGCAGCGCCATGCCGAACAGCCCATAGCCGACGGTGAGCAGCGGCAGCACGGCCAGGGCCAGGCCGACGACCGGGTCGGCGATCAGCCAGAGCGTGTCCCGCCAGGTCGCGCGGTCGGACAGCAGCCGGTGTACGCGCTCGAAGAACTCCGGCAGCGCGGGGCTGCGGTAGCTGATGCCCAGGTGCCGGTAGCGGCCGTCCGGGCCGGGCAGGGGGTGGGGCGGCGCGGGGAGGTACGGCTCGGGGATCGGCCGCCCGGTCCAGCGGCCGGTCAGCGCACGGGCGGCGCCGGCGGTGCCGCGGGCGGCGGCCACCCCCCAGGGGAAGAGGAACAGCAGCCCGAGCCCGAAGCCGAGCACCAGCGAGCCGAGCATCACGGCCTGCGCCACGACCTCCACCGCCGCCAGCGCCACCAGCACGACGGCCCGTCCCTGCGCGGTCACGTACGGCCGCAGCCTGCTCATGGTGCCTCCCGTTCCGTCCTCATCATGCCGCCCATCGTGTCCCGCGAGGCGGCCCGGGCACCGCCCCCGCAGCCCCCGGACCGGGGTGGGTCCAGCCCCACCCCCGACGCGCTCCGCGTGCGCCGCGCGCCCTGGCACGATGGGTGCGTGCCCGAAGGAGACACCGTCTGGCGCACCGCGCGCCTGCTGCACGAGGCGCTGGCGGGCCGCCGGCTGACCCGCTGCGACCTGCGCGTGCCCCGGCTGGCCACGGCCGACCTCACCGGCCGCGAGGTCACCGCGGTCGTCCCGCGCGGCAAGCACCTGCTGGCCCGCGTCGAGGGCGGCCTCACGCTGCACTCGCACCTGCGCATGGAGGGCGCCTGGGCGCTGTACGCGCCCGGGGAGTCCTGGCGCGGCGGGCCCGGGCACCAGATCCGCGCGGTCCTCGGCAACGCCGAGCGCACGGCGGTCGGCTACCGGCTGCCCGTGCTGGAGCTGCTGCGCACCGCCGCGGAGGACCGGGTCGTCGGGCATCTCGGCCCCGACCTGCTCGGCCCCGACTGGGATCCGGCGGAGGCGGAGCGCCGGCTGCTCGCCGACCCCGCCCGGCCGCTCGGCGAGGCCCTGCTCGACCAGCGCAATCTCGCGGGCATCGGCAACGTCTACAAGTCGGAGCTGTGCTTCCTCGCCGGCGTCAGCCCGTACGCTCCGGTCTCCGCGCTTCCGGAGCCCGGCCGGCTGGTCGCCGCGGCCCGGCGGCTGCTGGTGGCGAACCGGGACCGGGTGGCCCGTACGACGACGCCGAGCCGGCGCCCCGACCGGCGGCTGTGGGTCTACGGCCGCGGCGGCCGGCCGTGCCTGCGCTGCGGGACGGCGGTGCGCAGGCGGGCGCAGGAGGAGGGAGCGGCGGCGGACGACCGCGTGACGTACTGGTGCCCGCGGTGCCAGCCGGGCGGCTGACCGCCGCGGCGGCCCCGTACGGGCGCGGACGGCACCGCGGCACGCAGGCCGAGAGCCCGGCTCCGCCGACGGCGGAACCGGGCTCTCGCAGGCTCTCTTCGCTCAGGCCGCGACGGGGTCTGGTTCCTTCGGGGCCTTGATGGTGACCCGCTCGTCCGGCATCCCTGTAACCGACGTCACAGTGAACGACCGCACGGGGGCGGGGATCGGCTCGGTGGCGGCGGCGGACTGGGCCAGCTCCGCGAGGGCCAGCTCCCCGCTCACCTCGCGCATCAGCTCGGACATCCGAACGTCGAGGGCGTCGCAGATCGAGTTGAGCAGCTCGGAGGAGGCCTCCTTCTGGCCCCGCTCGACCTCCGAGAGATAGCCGAGGGAAACACGCGCTGACGAGGAAACCTCGCGCAGCGTCCGGCCCTGGCGCTGTCGCTGCCGGCGCAGCACGTCACCCAGCAGGCGACGGAGCAAAATCATGCGTGGCTCCCTCCTAGGACCTCGGATCCGGATCCTCTCTGCTCCACCGTACCGCCTCGGACCGTGACAGTGCGGCGACGGAAGTCATCTTCACCGTTCGCCAAGCGAGGAATACGGGGCCTCCTGATCAGGATTTTCCGGGTATTTGCGCCCCTCTTGCCCCTTCGGGGCCGCGTCCAGGTGGCGCCGGAGGAGCGCCAGCGCCTCCCCCACGGCGGCCGTGCGGATCTCCGTGCGAGACCCCGTCAGGTTCAGCGACCGCATCTCGCTGCGCCCCTCGGGGCCGGCCACGGCGACGAAGACGGTACCCGGCTGCTGCCCGTCCTGCGGATCCGGTCCGGCGACGCCCGTGGTCGCCACCGCCCAGTCCGCGCCGAGCCGCCAGCGCACCCCGGAGGCCATCTGCCGGGCGACCTCGCCGTCGACGGCGCCGCGCTGGGCGAGCAGCGAGCTGTCGACGCCGAGGACGTCCCGCTTGAGGTCGGTCGCGTACGCGGTGACGGCGCCCCGGAACGACCGGGAGGCGCCGGGCACCGCGGTGATCTCGGCGGCGACGAGCCCGCCGGTGAGGGATTCGGCGACGGCCAGGGTGACGCCGCGCTCCACGCACAGGGCGAGCAGGTCGGCGGCGGCCCCGTCGGTGTTCTGTGTGGTCACTGGACTCTCTGCTCCCGTTCGGCGGCCAGCCCCCTGCGGCGGAGCACGATCGCCTGCTTGACGTAGTCCAGGCCGGTCGCCACGGTCAGGACCACGGCCGCGGCCATGATCCAGAAGCGCAGCGTGGCAAGCGGTCCGGTGAGGGTGAGGATGTACATGCCCACGGCCACCCCCTGGGCCAGGGTCTTCAGCTTCCCGCCCCGGCTGGCCGGGATGACGCCGTGCCTGATCACCCAGAACCGCATGAGGGTGATGCCGATCTCCCGCGCCAGGATCACGATCGTCACCCACCAGGGCAGGTCGTCGAGCGCCGAGAGGCAGATCAGCGCGGCACCCATGATCGCCTTGTCGGCGATGGGATCGGCGATCTTGCCGAAGTCGGTGACGAGGTCGTAGCGGCGGGCCAGTTCCCCGTCGAAGAGGTCGGTGATCATGGCGATCGTGAAGGCGGCCCACGCGAACGAGCGCCAGGCCGGGTCGTGGCCGCCCTGGGCGGCCATGAGCAGCACGAACGCCGGTACGAGCAGGAGCCGCACCATGGTGAGGACGTTGGCGATGTTCCACAGACCGGCCTGGCCGACGGCCGGGGCGGGGCTCATCTCGCGGCCCCCTCGGCCGGCTCCCGCGGCCGCCGCCGATCAGGCTCGCCTATCGGCTCCGCCACCAGGTCCACGCCTTCGCTCCCCACCACCTTGGCGGTGACCAGCGCCCCGGGGGCCGCCTGCCGCGCGGTCCCGCCGGCGAGCAGCGTGACGCCGTCGGTCTCCGGCGCCTGGTGCGCGGCCCGGCCGACGACCTCCGTACCGTCCGGGCCGCCGCCCGCGTCCGCGTCCGCGTCCGCCTCGGGGGTCTCCACCGCGTCCACCAGGACCCGCACCGTCTCCCCGAGCCGCTCCTCGGCCCGCTGCGCGGTCAGTTCCTCCGCCAGCCGCGTCATGTGCGCCAGCCGCTCGGCGACCGCCTCCGGCGGAACCTTTGAGCCGTAGCCGGCGGCCTCCGTGCCCTCCTCGTCGGAGTAGCCGAAGATCCCCACGGCGTCCAGCCGCGCGCCGGAGAGGAAGCGTTCCAGCTCCTCGACGTCCCGCTCGGTCTCGCCGGGGAAGCCGACGATGAAGTTCGACCGCGCGCCGGCCTCCGGCGCCCGCGACCGGATCTCCCCGAGCAGCTGCAGGAACCGCTCGGTGTCCCCGAAGCGGCGCATCGCGCGCAGCACGCCCGGGGCGGCGTGCTGGAAGGACAGGTCGAAGTACGGCGCGACCCTCTCCGTCGACGTGAGCACGTCGATCAGCCCGGGGCGCATCTCGGCGGGCTGCAGGTAGCTGACCCGGATCCGCTCGATGCCGTCCACCGCGGCGAGTTCGGGCAGCAGCGTCTCCAGCAGCCGTACGTCGCCGAGGTCCTTGCCGTACGAGGTGTTGTTCTCGGAGACGAGCATGATCTCCCGTACGCCCTGCTCCGCCAGCCAGCGCGTCTCGCCGAGGACGTCGGAGGGCCGGCGGGAGACGAAGGAGCCGCGGAAGGAGGGGATGGCGCAGAACGTGCACCGGCGGTCGCAGCCGGACGCCAGCTTGACCGAGGCGACCGGCCCGGCCCCCAGCCGGCGGCGCAGCGGGGGGCGCGGCCCGGAGGCGGGGGCGACCCCGGCGGGCAGGTCGGCGGGCGCGGCCGGGACGGCGGT
>NZ_BAAAPF010000368.1:0-6615 GCF_039531005.1 Streptomyces synnematoformans | reverse complement strand
CGAGCCGTCGGCCGCGGGCGGCGGGGCGGAGGCCCGGGCCGGGTCAGGCGTCGTCGGTGAACCGCTCGCCCTGCTCCGCCTTCCGCAGCAGCAGCGCGGGCGGCTCGAAGCGCTCGCCGTACGCCGCCGCCAGCTCCCGGGCCCGCGCCGCGAAGCCGGGCAGCCCGCCCTCGTAGCCGTTGATGTACTGGAGCACGCCGCCCGTCCAGGCCGGGAAGCCGATGCCGAGGATCGAGCCGATGTTCGCGTCCGCGACGGACGTCAGCACGCCCTCCTCGACCAGCCGCACGGTGTCCAGCGCCTCCGCGAACAGCATCCGCTCCTGCAGCTCGCGCAGCGCCGGCGGGTCCTGGCCGGCCTTCGTGAAGTGCTCCCGGAGCCCGGGCCACAGTCGGGTCCGCCTGCCGTCCTCGTAGTCGTAGAAGCCCGCTCCCCCGGCCCGGCCGGTGCGGCCGAACTCGTCCACCATGCGGTCGATGACCGCCTCCGCCGGGTGCACGGGGTAGCTGCCGCCGGCGGCCTCGACGGCCGCGCGGGTCTCGTTGCGGATCTTCCTCGGCAGCGTGAGGGTCAGCTCGTCCAGCAGGGACAGCACCTTGGCGGGGTAGCCGGCCTGGGCGGCGGCCTGCTCGACGGTCGCGGGCTCGATGCCCTCGCCGACCATGGCGACGCCCTCGTTGATGAAGTGGCCGATCACGCGGGAGGTGAAGAAGCCGCGCGAGTCGTTCACGACGATCGGGGTCTTGGAGATCTGCCGTACGAGGTCGAAGGCGCGGGCCAGCGCCTCGTCCCCGGTGCGCTCGCCGCGGACGATCTCCACCAGCGGCATCCTGTCGACGGGCGAGAAGAAGTGCAGGCCGATGAAGTCCCGCGGCCGGTCGACGCCCTCGGCGAGCAGCGTGATCGGGAGGGTGGAGGTGTTCGAGCAGAGCAGGGCGTCGGGGGCGACGGTGTCCTGGATCTCCTGGAACACCTTGTGCTTGAGCGCCGGGTCCTCGAAGACCGCCTCGATGACGGCGTCGCAGCCGGCCAGCTCCGCGGGGTCCGCGGCGGGGGTGATGCGGGCCAGCAGCGCGTCCCGCTTCTCCTCGGTCGTACGGCCCTTCGCGAGCTGCTTGTCGAGCAGCCCGGCGGAGTACGCCTTGCCCTTCTCGGCCGCCTCGGCCGACACGTCCTTCAGCACGACCTCGATGCCGGCGCGGGCGCAGGCGTACGCGATGCCGGCGCCCATCATCCCGGCGCCCAGCACGGCGACCTTCGACACGCGCCGTTCGGCGATCCCGTCCGGGCGGGAGCGGCCGGCGTTGACGGCCTGCAGGTCGAAGAAGAACGCCTGGATCATGTTCTTGGCGGTCTGCCCGACGGCCAGGTCGACGAAGTAGCGGGCCTCGACGACCTGGGCGGTCTCGAAGTCGACCTGGGAGCCCTCGACGGCCGCCGCCATGATCGCGCGGGGGGCGGGGAACGGGGCGCCGTTCAGCTGCTTCTGCAGGTTGGCGGGGAACGCCGGGAGGTTGGCGGCGAACCTCGGGTTCGCGGGCGTACCGCCGGGGATCCGGTACCCGGGTTCGTCCCAGGGCTGCCGGGACTCCGGGTGGGCGTCGACGAACGCGCGGGCGGCGGCGCGCAGCTCCTCCTCGGTCCCGACGACCTCGTGCACGAGCCCGTTCTCCAGCGCCCGCCGCGGCCGGTACTGGGTGCCCTGCAGCAGCACCTTCAACAGCGCGTCGGCGATGCCCATGAGCCGCACGGTGCGGGTGACGCCGCCGCCCGCGGGCAGCAGGCCCAGGGTGACCTCGGGCAGCCCGATCTTCGCGCCGGGCGCGTCGAGGGCGACGCGGTGGTGGCAGGCGAGGGCGATCTCGTAGCCGCCGCCGAGGGCCGCTCCGTTGATGGCCGCGACGACGGGCACGCCGAGCGTCTCGATGCGGCGCAGGGCGCGCTTGACGGCCAGGCCGGTGTCGAACGCCTCGCGGGCGTGCTCGCGGTCGATGCGGATGAGGTCGTGCAGGTCGCCGCCGGCGAAGAAGGTCTTCTTGGCGGAGGCGAAGACGACGCCGCGCACACCGTCGCGCTCGGCCTCCAGCCTGTCGGCGACGGCGGTGAGCGACTGGATGAAGTCCGCGTTCATGGTGTTGGCGGACTGGTTCGGGTCGTCCAGGACGAGGGTGACGAGGCCGGTGTCGTCCTGCTCCCAGCGAATCGTGTTCGTGTGGCTCGTGGCTGTGCTCATACGGTGGGATCTCCGTGTGCGGGGGGCGGGACGGGTCAGAGGCGCTCGACGACGGTGGCGATGCCCATGCCGCCGCCGACGCAGAGGGTGGCGAGGCCGTAGCGCAGGTCGCGGCGCTCCAGCTCGTCGACGAGGGTGCCGAGGATCATGGCGCCGGTGGCGCCGAGCGGGTGGCCGAGGGCGATCGCGCCGCCGTTGACGTTGACCTTGTCCAGGCCGACGCCCATCTCGTCCACGAAGCGCAGCACGACGGCGGCGAACGCCTCGTTGATCTCGATCAGGTCGATGTCGTCGATGCCGAGGCCGGCCCGGGCGAGCGCCTTGCGGGTCGCGGGCGCGGGCCCGGTGAGCATGATCGTGGGTTCGGAACCGGTGACGGCGGCGGAGACGATACGGGCCCGGGGGGTGAGCCCGTAGCGGCGGCCGGCCTCGGCGGAGCCGACGGCGACGAGGGCGGCGCCGTCGACGATGCCGGAGGAGTTCCCGGCGTGGTGGACGTGGTCGATCTCCTCCACCCAGTGGTACTTCTGCAGCGCCACCGCGTCGAAGCCGCCCAGCTCGCCGATGTCCGCGAACGAGGGCTTCAGCTTGGCGAGGCTGTCGGCCGTCGTGCCCGGCCTGAGGTGCTCGTCGCGGTCCAGGACGGTCAGCCCGGCGCGGTCCGTGACCGGGACCACGGAGCGCTCGAAACGGCCCTCCTTCCACGCCTGGACGGCCCGCTCCTGCGACATGGCGGCGAACTCGTCCACGTCCCGGCGGCGGTAGCCGCCGATCGTGGCGATCAGGTCGGCGCCGATGCCCTGCGGTACGAAGCCGACGTCCATGCTGGTCATCGGGTCGTTGAACCAGGCGCCGCCGTCGGAGCCCATCGGCACCCGGGACATCGACTCGACGCCGCCGGCGAGGATCAGGTCCTCCCAGCCGGAGCGGACCTTCGCCGCGGCGAGGTTGACGGCCTCCAGGCCGGAGGCGCAGAAGCGGTTCTCCTGCACGCCGGCGACGCTGTCGGGGAGCCCGGCGGCGACGGCGGCGGTCTTGGCGATGTCGGAGCCCTGGTCGCCGAGCGGGCTGACGACGCCGAGCACGACGTCGTCGATCGCGGCCGGGTCGAGGTCGGGGAAGCGGCGGCGCAGCTCGTGGACGAGGCCGACGACGAGGTCGATCGGCTTGGTGCCGTGCAGGGCGCCGCTCGCCTTCCCGCGGCCGCGCGGGGTGCGGATCGCGTCGTACACGTACGCGTCGGTGGCGGACGGCCTGGCGGTTGTGGTCACGGTGGGTCAGCCTCTCAGGAGAGCAGGGAGCGGCCGATGATCTCTTTCATGATCTCGGTGGTGCCGCCGTAGATGGTCTGGACGCGCCCGTCGGTGAAGGCGCGGGCCACGGGGTACTCGTTCATGTAGCCGTAGCCGCCGTGCAGCTGCAGGCAGCGGTCGGCGGTGCGCTTCTGCAGTTCCGTCGCCCACCACTTGGCCATCGAGGCGTGCACCGCGTCGAGTTCCCCGGCCGCCAGGTCCTCGATGCAGCGGTCGACGAACGTGCGGGTCACGGCGCACTCGGTGGCCATCTCGGCCATCTCGAAGCGGATGTGCTGGAACCGGCCGAGCGGGCGGCCGAACGCCTCGCGTTCCTTCACGTACGCCGTGGTGACCTCGACCAGGTGCTCGGCGGCGGCGACCGCGGCGACGGCGATGGCCATGCGCTCCTGCGGCAGGTTGGTCATGAGGTGGCCGAACGCCCCGTCCCGGGTGCCGAGCAGGTTCTCCTTCGGCACCCGCACGTCGGTGAAGAACAGCTCGGCGGTGTCCTGGGCCTTCTGGCCGATCTTGTCGAGGTTGCGGCCGCGTTCGAAGCCCGCCGTGCCGCGCTCGACGGCCAGCAGGCTCAGCCCGTGGGCGCCGCCCTCGGGGGTGGTCCTGGCGACCACGACGACGAGGTCGGCGAGGATGCCGTTGGAGATGAACGTCTTGGCGCCGTTGAGCAGCCAGTGGTCGCCGCGGTCCTCGGCGGTGGTGCGGATGCCCTGCAGGTCGGAGCCGGCGCCGGGCTCGGTCATGGCGATGGCGGTGATCAGCTCGCCGGCGCAGAAGCCGGGCAGCCAGCGCCGCTTCTGCGCGTCGATGGCCAGGGAGGTCAGGTACGGGCCGACGATGTCGTTGTGCAGCCCGACGGCGAGGCCGGCGACGCCGGCGCGGGCGAACTCCTCGGCCAGCACGGCCGCGAAGCGGTAGTCGTCCTGGACCCGCCGCCGTACTCCTCGGGGACGGCGAGGCCGAGCAGGCCCTGCCGGCCGGCGGCGAGCCAGGCGTCGCGGGAGACGACGCCGTCGGCCTCCCACTTCTCGTAGTGCGGGGTGACCTCCTTGGCCAGGAAGGTCCGCACGGTCTCGCGGAAGGCCTCGTGTTCGGGCCCGTACAGCCGGCGCTTCAACGCTCCTCCTGGCAGGGTTCCGGGGATGGGGGCGGGGGTGGGGTCAGGGCGGGGACGTCCCAGTCGCGGGCGACGTCCGCCGTGTCGGCGCCCGGGCTCGGGGGCGGCCGGCGCACGGCGCCGGGGGTGGCGGAGAACCGGGGCGCGGGGGCGGGCTGGACGGCGCCGTGGTGCTCGGCGAGGGTGCCGCGGGCGGCGAGGTGCGGGTGGTCGCGGGCCTCGCGCAGGGACAGCACGGGGGCGACGCAGGCGTCCGAGCCGGCGAAGACCTCCGTCCACTCCGCGCGCGTACGCGTCCGGAAGCGGGCGGCCAGCCGCTCGCGCAGCTCCGCCCAGGCCGCGGGGTCGCTCCGGTCGGGGAGGGCGCCGGCCGCGCCGTCGCCGGCGCCGAGGAGCCGGACGAACTCCTCGTAGAACGCGGGCTCCAGCGCGCCGACGGCCATGTACCCGCCGTCCGCGGTCTCGTAGACGCCGTAGAACGGCGCGCCCCCGTCGAGGAGGTTGACGCCGCGGCGGTCCTGCCAGGCGCCGGCGGCGGCCATGGCGTGGATCATCGCGGTGAGGTGCGCGGTGCCGTCCACGATGGCCGCGTCGACGACCTGCCCCTGCCCGGTGGTGCGGGCGTGCTGCAGTGCGGCCAGCACGCCGACGACGAGGTAGAGGGAGCCGCCGGCGTAGTCCCCGAGGAGGTTGGCGGGGACGGCGGGCGGGCCGCCGGGCGGGCCGATCATGCCGAGCGCGCCGGTGACGGCGACGTAGCCGATGTCGTGGCCGGCGGTCTGCGCGAGCGGGCCGTCCTGGCCCCAGCCCGTCATGCGGCCGTACACCAGCCGGGGGTTGCGGGCGAGGCACTCCGCGGGGCCGACGCCGAGGCGCTCGGCGACGCCGGGGCGGTAGCCCTCCACGAGGACGTCGGCGCGGCCGGCGAGGTCGAGCGCGGCGGCGGCGCCCGCCGGGGACTTGAGGTCCAGGACGACGGAGCGCTTGTTGCGGTTGGTGGTGTCGTGCGCGGGGGCGATGCCGAGCCCCGGGGCGCCGGGCCGGTCGACGCGGACGACGTCGGCGCCGAGGTCGGCGAGCAGCATCGCGGCGAACGGCCCGGGTCCGATGCCGGCCAGTTCGACCACGCGGACGCCGTGCAGCGGGCCGTGCCCCGTGCTCCCCATCAAGCCCCCAGCAGTGTGACACCAACTGTGTAACACCAGAAATGATAAGAACACGTTTCAGTGGGCACAAGGGCGGAGGGGTGCACGCCCGGAATCCGCCGTCCGCCGCGTCGACGGAACGGCGCCCGTGGACCACCCTGGAGCCATGGCAGACGAGTCCCGACCGCACGACCTCATCCTGTTCGGCGCCACGGGCTTCACCGGCGGCCTCACCGCCGAGTACCTCGCCCGCCACGCGCCGCCCGGCTGCCGCTGGGCGCTGGCCGGGCGCGACACCGGGAGGCTGGCGGACGTACGCGACCGGCTGGCCGCCGTCCGGCGGGAGTGGGGCGACCTGCCGCTGCTCGCCGCGGACGCCACGGATCCCGCGTCGCTGCACCGGCTGGCCGGGCAGACCCGCGTGGTGGCCACGACGGTCGGGCCCTACCTGCGCTACGGCGAACCGCTCGTCGCCGCGTGTGCCGCGGCCGGGACGGACTACGCCGACCTGGCCGGCGAGCCGGAGTTCGTCGACCGGGTCTACCTGCGCCACCACGAGCGGGCCCGGGCGACCGGGGCTCGGCTGGTGCACGCCTGCGGGTTCGACTGCACGCCGTTCGACCTCGGCGTGCGCTTCACCGTCGAGCAGCTGCCGGAGGACGTGCCGCTGCGGGTCGACGGCTTCCTGCGCGCCGCCGGCCGGATCTCCGGCGGAACGCTGGCGTCCGCGCTCGGCGCCGTCTCCCGGCGGGTCCCCGCGGCGCGTGCGGCCCGGGCCCGCCGCAGGGCCGAGCCGCCGGTCCCGGGGCG
>NZ_BAAAPF010000367.1:0-6665 GCF_039531005.1 Streptomyces synnematoformans | reverse complement strand
GCCGCGCGCCAGCCGCAGGGCGGTGAACGCCCCGGCCGCGCCCTGGTCGTTGACGCCGGCCACCTGCGGCCGGCCGCCCAGCAGCTCGGCCAGCAGACAGCCGGGCAGCACCCGGGCCTGGCAGTCCGGCACCGGGGTGACGGTGAACAGCAGGTCCACGCCGCTGTCCGGGCCGCCGAGCACGCCGGCGACGGCGGTCACGAGGTCCGCGTACGAGACGCGTTCGCCGCGCTCCAGCCAGGTGCGGTCGGGCAGCGGTCCGTAGACCGTCTCCAGGTCGCGGGCGTACTCCTCCAGGTCCGCGGCCGTGGTGCCGCCGTGGCCGGCCGGCGGCGGGCCGACGGCGGTGAGCCGTTCCAGCCTGACGGGCGGTGCCATCGGCTAGCCCGCCGCGCCGGAGGCGGCGGACACCTCGATGAACGCGCACACCGCGCCGACCGTCTCCAGGTGCTCGGGCTCCAGGGTCTCGGGGTCGATCTCGATGCCGTGGTCGTCCTCCAGCGTCATGAGCAGTTCGAGGACGCTGGTGGAGTCCAGGCCCAGCTCCTCGAAGAGCTTCGTCTGCGCGGTGGCCTCGGCGAGGTCCTTGCGCAGCACGACCTCCAGCGACCTGATGACCTTGGCCTGAAGGTCGTTCCGGGCCTCGTCGACGTGCGTGGTCATGCTCTGCCTCCTGTGCGGAACGGTGGTGCGGGCGGTGCGGGCGGGAGCGGCGGGTCGGGGCTACGGGGCCGGGGCGGCGGGCCCGACGTCCGACTGCCGCTCCAGCAGGTCGTCGACGGTGTCGCGGCGCCGCACCAGGTGGGCGCGGCCGTCCCGGACCAGCACCTCGGCGGGGTGGCCGTGGCTGAGGAACAGCACGGGCGAGGCGCTCGGCCCGTACGCGCCGGAGCGGGCGACGGCGACGAGGTCGCCGGGCCCCAGGTCCGCGGGCAGGTCGACGGCCTTGCCGAGGGTGTCGTTGGGGGTGCACAGCGGCCCGGTGACGTTCCAGGGGACGAGCGGTCCGCCGCCGCCGACCCGGTGCATTGGGAAGTTGCGGCGGAAGGGCGAGCCGATGCCGACGGCGGCCATGTGGTGGTTGGTGCCGCCGTCGCACACGGCGAAGCGCTCGCCGCGCGACTCCTTGGTGTAGCGGACCCGGGTGAGGTACGTGCCGGCGGGCGCGGCGAGGTAGCGGCCCAGCTCCATCACCAGCCGGGTGCCGGGGTGCGCGGCGTGGAAGCCGGCGACGACGGGGTTGAGGCCCGCGGTCAGCTCGTCGGCGTCGAGGTCGCTCTCGGCGGCGTGGTAGGCCACGCCCAGCCCGCCCCCGACGTCGACCGTGCCCAGCTCGAACCCGAGCCGCCCGGCGAGCCGTGCGGCGAGGTCGAGGATGCGCCGGGTGTTCTCCACGATCGCGGCGGCGGCGAGGATGCGGGTGCCCATGTACGCGTGCACGCCCGTCACCCGCACGTTGCCGTACCGCCGCAGGCCGGCCGGGTCGAGCGCGTCGAGGACCTCCTCGTCGATGCCGAACTGCCGCGGCTTGCCGCCCATCGTCAGCCCGCCGCCCTTCAGCGCGAAGGCCGGGTTGACGCGCAGCAGCACCTCGGCGGTGCCGCCGCGGTGCCGGGCCGCCTCGTCGATGTCGGCCAGCTCGGGCAGCGACTCGGCGATCAGCAGGGCGCCGGCCTTCAGGCAGGCGTCGATCTCGTCGCGGCTCTTGCCGGGGCCGAGGAACAGCATCTCGTCCCCGGTGGCGCCGGCGCGCTGCGCGGTGGCCAGCTCGGCCAGCGACGACAGTTCGAGACCGGCGCCCAGCTCGCGCAGGGTGCGGGTCACGGCGACGTTGGGGTTGGCCTTGAGGGAGTAGAACAGGCGCAGCGCGGGGTGCAGCCGCTCCCGCAGGCCGGTGTACTGCGCGCGCAGCCGGTCGGCGTCGTAGAGGTACAGCGGGGTGCCGAACTCGGCGGCCAGGTCGGTGAGCGCGAGGCCCTGGCAGTGGGCGGCGGGCGGGTCTGCGGTCATCGTACGTCTCCGAACTCGGTCAGGCGCGCGGCCACTTCGGCGTCCAGGGCGTCCGCCGCCGCCTGGCCGGGGGCGACGAGCAAGAAGTGGAAGCGGCCGTCCGCGGGGGCGGCGGGGGGCGCCGCGGGGCCGGTGAAGGCGGCGTTCACGGTCGCGTGGCTGTCGGGGAGCGCGCCCCGGCCGGCGGCGCGGTCGAACAGCAGCGGGCCGAGGGCGGCGGCGAGCCGGCCGAACGGGACGGGGGCGGGCAGCCGCACGTCGTACTGGCGGGCGACGACGACCGCGCCGGCCGGCACGCAGCGCTCCTGTAGCCGGGTCTGGTACGTGGACATGTTGTTGCGGGCATTGATCTCCAGCACGGGCAGCAGCGAGCCGTCGGCCCGTACCAGGGCGTCGACGCCCACCGGCCCGTGGTAGCCGTCGGCGGCCAGCCGCCGGCCGAGGAGCCGCGCGGTGTCCTCGACGGCCGCGAGCTGCCCCGGGGTGAGCCGCGCCGGGAAGCGGTGGCCCTTGTGGACGCCGCCGGCGGTCAGCGCCTCCTTGACGAAGTCGAAGCGCACCGAGCCGTCCCGGCCCACGGTGAGGTGGTAGTTGAGGTCGGCGGACTTGTCGGCCCACACCTCGACGACCACGGCGAGCCGGTCGTCCCCGGTACGTTCGGCGCGCCGCCGCACCATCCGCACGAGCTGCTCCAGCCGCCGCGCGCGGTCGGCGACCACGATGCCCTTGCCGGAGACGCCGTACGCGTCCTTCACGCCGACGACGGCGCCGTCCGCGATCCGGGCCGCGGCCTTCTCCACGACCGCTTCGAACTCCGCTACCGACTCGCACTCCCAGCCCTCGGCCAGCGGCACCCCCAGCTCGGCGGTGACGCGGCGGCTGTAGACCTTGCTGTTGACCCGCTTCGCGAGCGCCGCGGGCGGCAGCGCCGGGGCGAGCCCGGCCCGCCGGCACAGCTCCTCCTCGGCGGCGGAGATCCCGTGCGGCAGCAGCCGCACGCCGGCGGCGCCGAGCGGGCGCAGCCGGGCGAGCAGCGCGGGCGAGTCCAGCGCCTCCGCCGTGACCGGGACGGCGGGCCGGCAGCGGTCGGTGACCTGCACGTGCGGCAGGTCGAGGCCGAGGCCGCGCAGGTAGTCGAGATAGCCGGGGTCGGGCGCGGACTTGAGGACCACGTGGTCGTCCGCGCCGCCGAGCAGCAGCGCGAACTCGTCCATGCGCGCGACGACCGCGGAGGGCGCGTCGTCCCCGACGGCAGGCACGCCGGGCTCGCCGCGCGCCCAGTCGCGCTCGACCTCGATGTTGCCGAGCAGCACGAGCGGCGTCCCCGGGTCGCCGGTGCAGGCGCGCCGGACTCCGCTCATGAAGTCCCCGGCGGGCGGGCTGCCGGTCATGTGGTCCCCCTTCTTCTGGCGTTTCTCCTGGCGTTCGTGGCGGTGGTGTGCGCGGGCGCCCGGCGTCAGTGGCGGAACACCGCGGCCGCGAAGGTGGCGCCGAGCCCCACCGCGGCCATCAGGTAGCAGTCGCCCCTGCGCAGCCGGCCGGCGTCGCGCAGGGTCACGTAGTTGATGAAGGAGTCGGCGCCGAAGCAGTGCCCGAGCGCGGCGACGTTGTCGAGGCAGATGCGCGAGCGCGGGACGTCCAGCAGCTGCGCGGCCTTCGCCCAGGAGATGCGGTTGACGTTGTGCGGCAGGATCCACGCCAGGTCCTCGGTGCCGATCCCGGCGGCGGCCGTCGCCTCGCGGATCACGGCCGTCAGCCGCTCCGCGTACCGCCGCTCGAACTCCTCGCCGCGCGGCGGCGGGAGCTTCACGTCGTGGTACTCGCCGTACGTGCGGGTGACGTAGCTGCGCAGCACGTCGTCGCCGCCGCCGGCGGACACCAGGCAGGCGGCCGACGACTCGCCCATCACGGTGGTGCCGGGGATGAGCTGGGCGGTGGGCCAGTCGGCCTTCTCCCCGGCGACGACGAGCGCCAGCGTGTCGGGGTCGCCGTCCTCGGCGAGGAGCCGCCCGGCCAGGTCCACGGCGGCGAGCCCGGAGGAGCACGCCTGCTGGGTGACGGTGAACACGGCGGCGTGCCCGAGGCCGAGTTCGTCGGCCGCGTCGTGCACGGGGTTCCGCGAGGCACGCGAGCCGATGGGGATGGTGCGGGCGCTGACGACGTAGGCGACGCGGTGCTCGTTGCCCCTGAGGGCGGTCAGCTCCCGGCCGGCGGCCACGGTCAGCTCGCGCAGTCCGGCGCCGGGCGCCATACGGACGTCGCGGAGCCCGAAGTAGCGGTGGAACAGGGCGAGGTCGCGGTCGCCGACGCCGAGGCGGGGGGCGAGGTCGGCGATGGCCACCGGCACGGGCGCGACGTGGGCGGCGACGTCGTACAGCGCGGTCACGTCGCGCTCCTTCCGGCGGCGGTACGGGCGGCGAACTGCGCCGCAGTCCGTTTGTCGCGGGTGGTCAGGCCGGTGACCGTGAACAGGGCCCGGCCGCCGGCGCCGACCGCCGCGCAGCGGGACACCGTCCCGTCGGGCGCGGCCCGGTGGCGCAAGTCCACCGGTGCGGGGGCCTCGGCGAGCACGGCGTCGTTGCCGGGGGCGTGGAGGTCGAGCCGGTCGATGCGGACGGGCACCGGGACGGGCGCGTCGTCGCCGTCCCCGGCGGTGGCGGCGGTCGACCGCAGCAGGCTGTCCACGGCCAGCGCGGGGAGGAGGAAGTCGCGTACGGGACCGAGCTGTCCGGGCGGCGGCAGGTGCAGCCGGGCCGAGCCTCCGGCGGGGTGCGTGCGCAGCTCGCGGAGCGAGTCGAACATCCCGCCGAGCCGGACCGGGGAGCCGGGGAGCGCGTAGGCGTCCCGGGCGGGGGTGCCCGCGTCCGGGCCGGCTGCGGCCTCGGGTCCGGTGTCGGCTCCGGCGTCGGCTCCGGACCCGGCTTCGGCGGACCGGGGGCCGTACGAACCGTCGAGGAGCACCGTCATCCGGCAGTGCTCCAGCGCCGGGACCGGGCCCCGCGGCGGGCCGGCGATCACCACCGCGACCCGGCCGGGCTCCGCCGCGTGCACGGTGACCAGGAGCCGCCGCGGCCACTGCTCGTCCGCCGCACGCACGAACCGCGAGAACACGGCGTCGAGGACCGCGACCGGCCGCCCCTCCCCCACCGCGGCGGCGGCCTCGGCGGCGATCTCCATGAGGAACGTGCCGGGCAGCGTGGGCCGTTCGTCGACCCGGTGGTCGCGCACGTAGCCGTGGTCGTCCAGGCCCAGCCGCACCTCCCAGACGGTGCCGCCGCCCTCGGCGGGCGCTCCCGGCCCGCGGACGAACGCGCCCGCGGGGGCGGGCTGCCGGGCCCCGGCGGCGCGCAGCTCCGGGGCCGTGGCACCGAGCATGCGCCACTCGGTCTCGCCGAGCCACACCGAGGTCAGCGGGTCGCGGCGGCGGTGCAGCAGCTCGGTGCGGAAGTAGCGGCGGCCGAGGGCGTCGTCGAGGTGGGTGAAGTTGTCCTCGCGGGCGAGGTAGGCGTCCCGGACCTGGGTGTGCGTCACCATCCCGCTCTCGGTCCACAGCCCGGAGACGGGGGCGTGCACGTCGGCGCCGGCCGCGGCGCGCGCGTGGGCGGCGGCGTGGGTGAGGAACTCGTTGGCGGAGATGTAGTCGGCCTCGCCGGGGCGTGCCACGACGGTGGTGACCGAGCTGATCGCCACCCACAGTGCGGGGTCGTGGGCGGCGAACGCGGCGCGGAGGCCCAGCCAGCCGCGCACCTTCACGTCCCGTACGGCGCGGAACTCCGCCGGCGTCTTGCGGCGCAGCGCGGTGGCCCGCTCGACGCCGGCGCCGTGCACGACGACGTCGATGCCGCCGGGCGCGGCGGCCTCGGCGGCGACGGCCCGCAGCGCGGCCGGGTCGAGCACGTCGCACCGCCGGTAGTGCACGCGGTCGGCGCCGTAGCGGGCGGCGAGCCGGCCGAGGGTGCGGGCCCGCTCGGCGTCCTGCAGCGCGCGGTCGTAGCGCCGGTTCAGCTCGGCGAGTTTGGCGCCGGGGTGCTCCGCCAGCAGCCGCCGCAGGGCGGCGTGCCGGACGGCGGGCAGCGCCGCGGCGGCGGGGGCGTCGTCGGGGCCGGCGCCGGGTGCGGGTCCGGAGCCGAGGAGCCAGATCGCGGCGGGGCGGGTCAGCCCGGCGAGCTGGTCGACGAGTTCGGCGGTGATGCCCCGTCCGCCGCCGGTCGCGACGACGACGGGGGCCCGGGGCAGCGGGACGGGCGGCCGGTGGTCGTCCGGGGCGGCGGGGGTGAGCACGGGTTCGGCGCGTACGCCGCGGCGGTGGTGGGCGACGGCGAGGTGCCGGTCCACGGCGGACTCCCGGGCCAGCAGGTCGAGCCCGCCGGCGAAGTCGCCGGCGTCGGCCACGACCGCGTAGACGAGCCCGCCGGGCAGGTCGGCGGCGAGGGCCCGGACGAGGCCGGTGAAGAGCCCGGTGGCGGGCGCGGGCGCGGGGACGCCGGGGTCGAGGACGAGCGCGGCGAAGGACCCGCGGGCGTCGAGGGCGTCGGCGAGCAGGTGCGCGGCGCTGAACGCCAGCTCGTGCAGCTCCAGGGCGGCGGCGGGCAGAACGGCGTCCCCGCCCGCGGCGACGGGCGCCGTGCGGGCCGCGGGACCCGCCGCGCCGCCGG
>NZ_BAAAPF010000366.1:0-6687 GCF_039531005.1 Streptomyces synnematoformans | reverse complement strand
CGGCCGGCGCCGAGCGCCGTAGCGCGGCGCCGGCCGCCGGCGCGGCCGGGCGGCGCCGCTACCCGCCCGCGCCTGCCCCCGACACCGGCGTGTGGCCGGGCACCGAGGTCAGGCCCACGTGCAGCACCTCCGGGTCCGCCGGGCTGACGGCGAGCGCGCCGATGCCGTGGTGGCCGGAGTGCCGGATCGTCAGCTCGCCGCTGTCCGCGTCGTGGCGGTAGAGGTTGGTGCCG
Organism: Streptomyces synnematoformans; assembly: GCF_039531005.1. NCBI lineage: Bacteria > Bacillati > Actinomycetota > Actinomycetes > Kitasatosporales > Streptomycetaceae > Streptomyces > Streptomyces synnematoformans. Next base: position 6,454 of record NZ_BAAAPF010000366.1, on the reverse strand, counting down.
GTCCACGGGTCGCCGTACTCGAAGTACGCGACGTCCGGGTCCTCCGGGTCGGGGCGGATCCAGCCGCCGTTGTAGATCACCACGTCCCGGCCGTCCTGGAACTGGTCGACCACGGGCCGGAAGGTGCGGCCCCCGTCGGTGGAGCGGTAGAGATGCCGGCCGTGTTCGCCCGCGTCCAGTTCGGTGGTGTTGAGCGCCTTCGCGTAGACCACGCGCGGGTCGGCGGGGGAGATCGCCACGGAGAAGCCGTTGACCCGGTCGCCCGGGGCGCCGAGCGTGGCGCGCTGCCAGCTGCGCCCACCGTCGTCGCTGGTGAAGCCCCCGGCCGTGCTCACCCCGACGACGATGCGGTCGAAGTCCGCGGTGGAGATCTCCACGTCGTACAGGGAGGTGTGCGGGCCGGCCTCGGCCAGCGGGACGGGGGTGCCGACGGCGCGGAAGGTGCGGCCGCCGTTCCGGGACTCCAGCACGTGCCCGTCGCCGGTGACGGCCCGCAGCTGGCCGGGGCGCCGCGGGTCGGCGGTGAGGCCGTAGAGCCCGCCCAGCGCGTCCGCGTCGAAGGCCGGCAGCTTGTGGACGAAGCCGCCGAAGACGCGGTAGACCCGGTCGCCGCGCAGTTTCCAGACGTACGCGCTGCCGTCGCGCGCCGGGGCGATCGACCAGTGGCCGTTGTCGAGCGAGGCGATGGTGCGCCAGTGGCAGCCGGAGTCGGCCGACCGGGTCACCCGGCCGTTGATGTCGGCGGCCAGCAGCCGGTTGGGGGCGGCGAGGGTCTCCAGGTCCGTCACCAGCTGGTAGTACGGCGGGCGTTGGGCGGTGGTGGTCGGGGTGAAGGTGGCGCCGCCGTCGCGGGTGTAGGAGAGCGAGCCGTCGCTGACGACCCGTTCGCACTCGGGCGCTTTCCACCGCCAGGGGTGCCGGGCGTCGGCTTGTGCGGGAGCGGCGGCCGTGAACAGGCTCCCGACGAGCGCTGCCCCGAGCGCCGCGGTGGTGATCGCACGGTGAAGAGGTCTCATCGGATCTTCTCCTCGGTGACGTTGTCCTCACCAGGAAGTACCGTGATCGTCTGGATGTCCACGTCCTTCTGCTGGCGAACGGACGCCATGGCGTCCATGCGCCGCTCGCTCTGCCCCCACCAGGCGGGACATGTCCGACACGTGCCCGAGGGGGGCCGCTTCACATGTTCGAACCGTTCGGCGTCCTCGCCGCCGACGAGGCCCTGTACCGCCTGCTGCTCCGGCATCCGCCCCTGGACGTGGCGGAGTTGGCCGCGGCGGCCGGGCGTACGGAGGCCGAGACCGCCCCGGCGGTCGGCCGGCTCACCGAGCTGGGCCTGGTGACGCTGCTGCCCGGCGCCCCGGTCCGGCTGCTCGCGACCCGGCCGGACGCGGCCGTCGACCAGTTGGCGGTCCGCTGGCAGGACCAGGTCGCCGTGGCCCGGACGGCGGCCGCCGCGCTGCTCGCCGACCTGCCCGTCGACCGCCGGCACCGCCCGGAGGACCAGGTGGAGATCCTCTTCGGCCGCCGCTCGGTCGCGACGCGCTTCGAGCGCCTGCAGCGGTCGGTGCGGCACGAGTTGCTGGTCCTGGACCGGCCGCCCTACGCGCAGGAGCCCGCCGAGCCGAACCGGGCGGAGCTGGAGATCCTGGCGCGGGGCGCGCGGGTGCGCGGCCTGTACGCGCCGGAGGCGCTGGAGGTGCCGGGGGCGTTCGACGTCTTCGAGGCGGTCGTGGCGGCCGGCGAGCAGGCCCGGGTGCACACGGACGTGCCGCTCAAGCTGGCCGTCGCCGACGCCTCGACGGCCATCCTGCCGTTCAGCCGCGAGGCCCACGAGATGGTCGACAGCGCCTTCGTCATCCACGAGGGGTCCCTGCTGGAGGCGCTGGTCCGGCTCTTCGAGCTGCTGTGGGCGGCGGCCGTGCCCGCTTCCAGGCGGGCCTCCAGGCCGCGCGCGAGGGCGCCGTCGAGCCGTGACGCGGCGCGGGGGCGCCCCCGGGGGGAACGGGCGGCCGGGTCCCGCTAGCGGCCGTTCGCCGGCGTCGGCGCCGAAGTCGGTGCCGACGCCTTCGCCGGCTCCGGGAGCACCTCCGCCAGCACCTCCCGGTGCGTCGGCCTGGCCTCCTCGTACAGCCGCCGGCCCTTCTCTGTCAGCAGGACGAAGATGCCCCGCCGGTCCATGTCGCACATCGCCCGCTGGACGAGCCCCGACCGCTCCAGCCGCGCCGTCAGCCGCGACGTCGCGCTCTGGCTCAGGTGCGCCGCGTCGGCCAGCTCCGCCGCGCGGCACTTCTCGTGGTCACAGGTCGCCAGGCCCTCCAGGGCCTCGAACTCGCTGACGCCGATCCCGTGCCGGCTCTGCAGCTCGCGCTCCAGCGCACCCCACACCGCCGCGTGACAGGCCAGGAGGCGCTGCCACCGGTCCACCAGGGCGCGCTCGGCGCCGACGTCGCTCACACTCACGCGATCCAAGGTAACATGCGTATGAACTTAATGCCACTTCATTAAATGCTTTGGCATTAGATGTTTCTGCATGTAGTCTCATCCGTCATGAGCTCTTCCGCACCGCATCTGTCCACGACCTCGACCAAGTGGGACGCCCGCCTCTGGGGCATCCTGCTGACCGTCTCCCTCGTGGTCGGCCTCGACGCTCTCGACGTGTCGATGGTGGGGGTCGCACTCCCCTCCATCCAGGCCGACCTCGGGCTGTCCACCAGCACCCTGCAGTGGGTCGTCAGCGGCTACGTCCTCACCTACGGCGGCCTCCTCCTCCTCGGCGGCCGCACCGCCGACCTCCTCGGCCGGCGCCGGGTGTTCCTCGTCGCCGTCGCGGTGTTCGCCCTCACCTCGCTGCTCGGCGGGCTGGTCGACGACGGCGGGCTGCTGATCGCGACCCGGCTGCTGAAGGGCGTCTCCGCCGCGTTCACCGCACCCGCGGCGCTCTCCATCATCACCACGACCTTCGCCGAGGGCCCCGCCCGCAACAAGGCGCTCGGGATCTTCGCGGTCTTCGGCGCCAGCGGCTACAGCGCCGGGCTCGTCTTCTCCGGCCTGCTCACCGAGGTGGGCTGGCGCTGGACCTTCTTCCTGCCGTTCCCCGTCGCGGTCATCGCGCTGATCGCCGCCATGCGCGTGCTGCCGAAGGAGGGGCCGCAGGAGCGTATCGGCGGCTACGACCTCCCCGGTGCGACGACCGGCGTCGGCGCCATGCTGCTGCTCGTCTACACCGTCGTCGAAGCGCCGGAGGTCGGCTGGGGCGCGGCCCGTACGCTGCTGCAGTTCGCCGCCGCCGCGGTACTGCTGACCGCGTTCCTCACCATCGAGGCGCGCAGCAAGCACCCGCTGATCCGCCTCGGCATCCTGCGCTCCGGCCCGCTGGCGCGTGCGAACCTCGGCGCCGCGGTGTTCTTCGGCGGCTACCTCGGCTTCCAGTTCCTCGTGATGCAGTACCTGCAGTCGGTGCTCGGCTGGTCGGCGCTGGAGACGGCGATGGGCTTCCTGCCGGCGGCGCTGATCGTCGCGTTCGGCTCGCCGCGGATGGTCCCGCTGATCATGCGGTTCGGCACCGGGCGCACCATCGCGGGCGGGGTGCTGGCGCACCTGCTGGCGTACGTGCTGTTCCTCGCCATCGACCGGGACGCGCCGTACCTGGTCGGCACCCTGCCGAGCATGGTGCTGCTGGGCATCGGCTTCACGCTGGCGTTCGCCTCGTTCAACATCCAGGCCACCGCGGGCATCCCGGACCACGAGCAGGGGCTCGCGGGCGGGCTGCTGAACACCTCGCTGCAGGTGGGCGGGGCGATCGGGCTGGCGGTCGTGACGGCGGTGCTGACCGCCAACGCGGAGGGCGAGACCGGTTCGGGTGCGCTGCTCAACGGCTTCGACCCGGCGCTGTACGTGGTCGCGGCCATGGCGCTGATCGGCCTCGTCATCGCCCTGTCGGGCATCCGCGGGCCGCGCCCCCCGGCGGTGGAGCAGGAGCAGGGTCCGGAGCCGGAGGCGCGGGAGGACCGCGAGTTCGTCTACGCGGCCGACTGACCGCCGCGGTTCAGAACACGGGGAATCGGGGGTGAGCGGGCCCGGGCCGGTGCGGCCCGGGTCCGCTCGTATGCGGAACGGCGGACCGGCGGTACCGCGGACCGGCAGCACGGCAGACCGCGGAACGGCAGCACCGCGGAACGGCAGCACGGCGGAACCGCGGCCCTACCCCGCCGGGTCGTCCGCCGCCGCCGCGTCCACCCCCAGGCTGTGGAGAAACGCCGCCGCCGCGGGAGCCGGGCGGCTCCGCGGCCAGACCAGCCGCTCCTCCCGGGACGGGCCGTTCGCCACCCGCACCGTCGCCAGCCCCGTCAGCCGGGGCGCGAACGTGCTCGGCAGCAGCGCCACGCCCAGGCCCGCGCGCACCAGGTCCGCCAGGAAGTCCATCGACGACACCTCGAAGCCCACCCTCCGCCGCAGCCCCGCCGCCGTGAACGCCTCCTCCGACTGCGCCCGCGCCGCCGTGCCCGCCGCGAAGTCGACGAACGTCTCCTCCGCCAGCCGCGCCAGGTCCGTCTCCCCCGCGTCCGCCAGCGGGTGGTCCGGCGGTACGACGGCGAGGTGCCGGTCCCGTACGAGGACGCGCTCGTGGACCTTCTCCGCGCGGAAGCCCGCCGGCACCCCGAGCAGCGCCAGGTCGTACGTGCCCTCCGCGACGGCCCGCACCAGGTGCTCGCTCGCGCCCGTCGCCAGGCTGATCCGCACCTGCGGGTACGTGTCGTGGAACTCCCGCAGCGCCGCCGGCAGGTCCACCGCCGCCACCGTCGGGATGGCCCCGATCGCCAGCCGCCCGCGCACCTCCCCCGTCGCCGCCGCGACCTCCGCGCGGGCCCGCTCCGCCGCGGCGAGGGTCGCGCGGGCGGCGGGCAGGAACGCCTCGCCGGCGCGGGTGGGGCGTACCCTGCGGCTCGTCCGGTCGAACAGCCGGGCGCCCAGCTCCCGTTCCAGCTTCCCGATCTGGTGGCTCAGCGCCGACTGGACGACGTGGCAGCGCTCGGCGGCCCGGGTGAACCCGCCGGTGTCCGCGACGGCGACGACGTAGCGCAGTTGTTGCAGCTCCATGCGGTCCATCGTCGTACGAGATGGATCAGATGACAACGATGTGTTGGACTCATGGATGGGTCCGGGCCGACGCTGGATCCATGACAACGGACCCGCTACCCCGGCAGGAGCCGCCCGCCCTCGGGCGCGGGCTGCTGTTCCTCATGGCGACCGCCACCGGCCTGTCCGTGGCCGGCAACTACTTCGCCCAGCCCCTCCTCGACCTCATCGGCCGCGACCTGCACGTCGGCAGCACGCTCGCCGGGCTCGTCGTCACCGCCGCGCAGGCCGGCTACGCGCTGGGCCTCATCCTCCTCGTCCCCCTCGGCGACGTCACCGACCGGCGGCGCCTGTCGGTGCGGCTGTTCATGGCCACCGCCGCGTTCCTCGCGCTCACCGCCGCCGCCCCCAACGGGCCGGTGCTGCTCGCCGGCACGGTGCTCACCGCGCTGGCGTCCGTCGGCGCGCAGGTGGTGGTGCCCTACGCGGCCGGGCTCGCGGCGCCGGAGGAGCGCGGGCGGGTCGTCGGCGTCGTGATGTCCGGCATCCTGCTCGGCGGGCTGCTGGCCCGCACCGCCTCCGGGGCGCTGTCCGAACTCGGCGGCTGGCGCACGATCTACTGGGTCAACGCCCTGCTCATGGCCGGCATGGCCGTCCTCCTCCACCGCCGCCTGCCGCGCCTGCCGGCGGGCACGGGGACGGCGGGGATGTCGTACCCGGCGCTGCTGCGGTCCACCGTGGCGCTGCTGCGCGACGAGCCGGTGCTGCGGCGCCGGTCGGCGCTCGGCGCGCTGTCGCTGGCCTCGTACAGCGTGCAGCTGACGGCGCTGACGTTCCTGCTGGCCCGGCCGCCGTACGGCTGGTCGGAGTCCGCGATCGGGCTGTTCGGGCTGGTGGGGGCGGTGGGCGTGGTGACGATGACGTTCGCGGGGCGGCTGAACGACCGCGGCCACGTGCAGGCGGTGACGGGCGCCGGCGTGGTGCTGCTGACCGGCTCGTGGGTGGTGCTGGGCGTGGCGGGCGAGTCGCTGCCGTGGCTCGTCGCCGGGATCGTCGGGCTCAACGTCGCGCAGCAGGCCGTGCTCAACAGCAACCAGGCCGTCGTCTACGCCATCCGCCCCGACGCCCGCAACCGCATCAACTCCGCCTTCATGACCAGCTTCTTCGCCGGTGGGGCCGCGGGGTCGGCGCTGACGTCGGTGGTGTGGGCGCGGGGCGGCTGGCCGGCGGTGTCGGCGCTGGGCGCGGTGCTGGCGGGCGGGACGGTGGTGCTGTGGGTGGCGGAGCGGGTGAGCGCGGCCCGGGGCGCCCGGGGCGCCGGGCCGGGGGCGTCGGGCCCGGACGCGGACGCTGTGCCGCGGCCGGCCGGGGAGGGAAG
>NZ_BAAAPF010000365.1:0-6706 GCF_039531005.1 Streptomyces synnematoformans | reverse complement strand
AGCGCCGCCCCCGGGTCGGCCGCCGCCGCCACCTGCTCCGCGGCCAGCCGCGCCCGCCGCTCGCCCCACAGGTCGGCGAGCGGCACCCGCAGGTTCCGCAGCTCGTGCGCGGGCGCGCCCAGGTCCGCCGGGCCCTGCCCGGGGGCGAAGCGCAGTCCGGTGTACGCGTCGCCGGCGGTGCCGGTGCCGACGTGCGCGCGGGTGTCGGGGCCGGCCACGAGCAGCCCGTCCGGCGCGAGGATGAGGTCGGTGCCGCCGTCCGGCAGCACCCGGTACGGCCCCGGCCGGACGTCCCGGCGGCGCCAGACGACCGCCCCGTCGAGCCGCGCGGGCCTCTCCTCGTACATCACTCCAGCATGCCGCAGACTGGAGGCATGCCCGAGCTTCCCGAGGTCGAGGCGCTCAGCGGATTCCTCGCCGAGCACCTCGCCGGCCGCCACATCGCGCGGGTGCAGCCGGTCGCCGTCAGCGTGCTCAAGACGTACGACCCGCCGCTCACCGCGCTGGAGGGTGCCGAGGTCACCGCCGTCGGGCGGCACGGCAAGTTCCTCGACATCACCGTCGCCGACGAGCTGCACCTGGTGATCCACCTGGCCCGGGCCGGCTGGCTGCAGTGGAAGGACACGCTGCCCGCCGCGCCGCCGCGGCCCGGCAAGGGGCCGCTCGCGCTGCGGGTGCGGCTCGCCGAGCCCGAGGGCGCGGGCTTCGACCTCACCGAGGCGGGCACACAGAAGCGCCTCGCCGTCTACTGCGTACGGGATCCGCGGGACGTGCCGGGGGTCGCCCGGCTGGGTCCCGACCCGCTGGCCGCGGCGTTCACCCCGGAGGCGTTCGCCGCGCTGCTGGCGGACGAGCGGCGGCAGATCAAGGGTGTGCTGCGCGACCAGTCGACGATCGCGGGCATCGGCAACGCGTACTCGGACGAGATCCTGCACGTCGCGAAGCTCTCCCCGTACAAGCTCGCGGCGAACCTCACCGACGAGGAGACCGCCGTGCTCTACGCCGCCATCGGCGACACGCTGCGCGGGGCCGTCGAGCGCTCCCGCGGCGTGGCCGCGGGGCGGCTGAAGGCGGAGAAGAAGAGCGGCCTGCGGGTGCACGGGCGGGCGGGGGAGAAGTGCCCCGTCTGCGGCGACACGATCCGCGAGGTGTCGTTCAGCGATTCGGCCCTGCAGTACTGCCCCACCTGCCAGACCGGCGGGAAGCCGCTGGCCGACCGGAGGATGTCCCGGCTGCTGAAGTGACCGCGGGCGCGGCCCCGCCGGGCGTCAGGCCCCGTCCGGTTCCTCCAGCCGGAAGCCCACCTTCAGGCCGACCTGCCAGTGCGCGACGGCGCCGTCCTCCAGCTGCCCGCGCACCTGTGTGACCTCGAACCAGTCCAGGTTGCGCAGCGTCTTCGAGGCCCGGGCGACGCCGTTGCGGACGGCGTCGTCGAAGCCGTCGGGGGAGGAGCCGACGATCTCGGTGATGCGGTACGTGTGGTTGGTCATGCCCCCACCGTGCCGCAGACCCGGCGGCGGCGCGAGAGGGGCCCCCGCCGCCCGCGGGTCACGGCACCACCGTCACCGGCCAGCGACCCGCCTTGACCAGCCGGACGGCCACCGAGCCGACGAACCGGTGGCCCGCCTGCTCCGACGCGCCCACGATCACCGCGTCCGCCGTCAGCTCCTCCGCCGCCTGCACCAGCCCCGCGTACGCGTCGCCGTGCAGGGTGTGGAACTCCCAGCGGACGTCGAACATCCCGCGCAGCTGCTCCGCGGCCCGCCGGATCTCCGCCACCAGCTCCTGCGCCACCTCCTCCGTGGTGTCCCCGACCGGTGCGCCGAGCGCCGCCGCGGCGGCCAGCGTCGGCTGCACGTACACCAGCGCGAGCAGCGAGCCCTGCCGCCGGGCCAGGCCGGCGGCGTAGGCGGCGGCCCGCCAGGAGGTGTCCGAGCCGTCGACGCCCGCGAGGATCACCTTCGGGCCGTCCGTGCCGCGCTCGAAGCCGGACGAACCGCTCCCGGACCGCGCCTCGGGCCGGTCCCCCGAGGGGTCCTCCGGCCGGTCCCCGGCCGTGTCCTCGGGCCTGTCTTCGAGGTTCCCCTCGGGGCTGACGTCGCTCACCTCCCGGACGCTACCCGACGTGCCGCACGGCGGGCACCGCCCGATGCGGTGCATGCGGCCCGGCCATGCGATTGACTGCGGGTATGACGGAACCCAACCCGCCCGCCGCGGCGCCCGCGGGCCTCAGGCTGGCGGAGCCGGCGGGCCGCTGGCTGCTGACCGCGGTGGTGATCGGCTCCGGCATCACCTTCCTCGACGCCACCGTCGTCAACGTCGCGCTGCCGGCCATCGGCGACGACCTGGACGCCTCCCTCGGCGGCCTGCAGTGGACCGTCAACGGCTACACCCTCACCCTCGCCGCGTTCATCCTCCTCGGCGGCGCCCTCGGCGACCGCTACGGCCGCCGCCGGCTGTTCGTCGTCGGCACCCTGTGGTTCGCGCTGGCGTCCCTGCTGTGCGCGCTGGCGCCGAACGTCGGCGTCCTCATCGCCGCCCGCACCCTGCAGGGCATCGGCGGTGCGCTGCTGACCCCCGGCTCGCTCGCCCTCATCCAGTCCTCCTTCGCGCCCGCGGACCGGGCCCGCGCGATCGGCGTCTGGTCGGGCCTCGCCGGCATCGCCGGCGCGCTCGGGCCGCTGCTCGGCGGCTGGCTGGTGGAGGCGGCGAACTGGCGGTGGGTGTTCGCCATCAACGTGCCGCTGGCCGCCGTCGTCGTGGCCGTCGCCGCCCGGCACGTGCCGGAGAGCCGCGACGAGTCGGCCACCGGCCGCTTCGACTGGACCGGCGCCGCGCTCGGCGCGCTGGGCCTGGCGGGCGTGACGTACGCCCTGATCGCCGCGCCGGAGGAGGGCGTGCCGGCGGTGATACTGGCGGCGAGCAGCGCGGCGGGGGTCGCCGGGCTGGCGGCGTTCGTGCTCGTGCAGCGGCGCAGCAGCCATCCGATGCTGGCCCCGGGGCTCTTCGGCTCCCGGCAGTTCACCGCGGCGAACCTGGTGACCTTCGTCGTCTACGCGGCCCTCGGCGGGGTGACCTTCTTCCTCGTGCTGGACCTGCAGATCGCCGCGGGCTACTCGCCGCTGGCCGCGGGCTCCGCGCTGCTGCCGGTGACGCTCATCATGCTGGCGCTCTCGGAGCGGTCGGGGAAGCTGTCGGAGCGCATCGGGCCGCGTATCCCGATGACGGTCGGCCCGGCGGTCTGCGCCGCCGGGCTGCTGCTGATGCTGCGCGTCGGCGGGCCGGGCGACGACGTGTCGTACGTGCGGGACGTGCTGCCCGGCGTGCTGCTCTTCGGCCTGGGGCTGGCGACGACCGTCGCCCCGCTCACCGCCACCGTCCTCGGGGCCGTCGCGGACCGGCACTCCGGCATCGCCTCCGGCGTCAACAACGCGGTGGCCCGCGCCGCCGGCCTGCTGGCCGTCGCCGCGCTGCCGCTGGCCGCCGGGCTCTCCGGCGACGACTACCGCGACCCCGGGGCGTTCGGCGACGGCTTCCGCACCGCCCTGCTCATCTGCGCCGCGCTGCTCGCCGCGGGGGCGGTGCTGTCCTGGCTGACCATCCGCTCGGGGACCGGGCCCGCGGCGGGACCGCCGGAGCCGCCGTGCCACGTGCACTGCGCGGTGACGGGCCCGCCGCTGCAGTCGCTGGTCGAGGACGGGGGCTTCCCGTCCGGTCCCGAGGAGCCGGACGAGAAGCCCTAGTCCGCGGGCCCGTAGACGAGGTGCAGCACGCCGGAGCCGAACGCCTTCGAGGACAGCAGCCGCAGCGGGATCCGGGCGTCGCCCTCGTCGAAGAGCTGCTCGCCCCGGCGCACCGCGACCGGGTGGACCAGCAGGTGCAGCTCGTCCAGCAGCCCGTGCCGCAGCAGCTCGCGGACCACGGAGATCGAGCCGCCGACGGAGACGTCGCCGCCGGGCTCCTTCTTCAGCGCGGTCACCCCGGAGACCAGGTCGCCCGGCAGCTTCTCGGAGTTCCGCCAGGACAGGTCGACCTCGCCGCGGGAGACGACGATCTTGCGGGCGGCACCGAGGATCTTGGCGAACCCGGCGTCCTCGTCGTCGGTGCCCTCCCGCTGCGGCCACGCCTCGGCGAAGCCCTCGTAGGTCTTGCGGCCGTAGAGCATGGTGTCGGACATCAGCCCGCCGACCGCCTCGCCCATCTCGTCGTCGAAGTAGGACATGTGCCACTCCTCGGGCGCCTCCACGACGCCGTCGAGGGAGATGAAGAGGCCGGCCACGATCTTTCTCACGATGTGCTCCAGAAGGCGGGGTCCGTCGGTGTGCAGTCCGTCGGGACGCTAGCGGCCGCCGGGCGTCAGGTCTTGTACAGAAGCGACAGCGGGCGCGCGGGCCGCGGGTCGTCCCGGAGCTGCCCGGCGGTGCGCCCGATGAAGCGGGTGAGCGCGCGGGCCAGATGGGGCTCGTCGTAGTAGCCGAGGCGGTGGACGACGTCCGCGGCGGCGGCGCCCTCGCGGAGCAGGACCGCGGCGTGCCGCGCGCGCTCGATCTGCCGGGCGGCGCCGTGGGTGAACCCCGTCGCGGACCGGAAGCGCCGCTGCGCGGTGCGCGGCGAGACGTCCGGGGTGCCGCCGCGCATCACCTCGGCGACCAGCGGGTCGCGGACGAGCACGCCGGCGCGCACCAGCCGGTCCGCGAACGCCTCGGCGTCGTCGGGGCCGGGCACCGGCCAGTGCGACCCGTGCAGCCAGAACCGCCGGCGCGTGGCGTCCGGTATGTCCACCCCGGAGTCGAGCAGCCGGGGCGCCGGCAGGTGCGGCAGCACGGTGCCCAGCGCGAAGGTGATGCCGAAGAACCGGGCCTCCTCGGGCACGGCCGCCGTGCTCACCCGCGACTCGGGGCCCGCGACCGCGGCGTGGAACCCGTCGCGCGCCTCCCAGAAGACCAGGTCCCAGCCGGTCGTCGCGACGGCGGTCATCCGGTCGACGCCCTCGCTGCGGCTGCGCCAGACGTACGACACGTACGGCGAGTCCGACGGCCGCCCCTCGATCTCCAGGCCCATCGCGCCCCTCCCGGCGACCGGGCGCCCGGCCGGCGCCGCTGACGAGTGCAGTCTGGCACGGGCCGCCGACAACGCCCCGGCTCCCGGGCGGGCGTTGACCGGCGGGGGTGCCGCCGTTTACGCAAGAAGTCGTCCGAGAATGTAAGTCACTTACGTGAATGGAGGCGGAGATCGTTCGGCTGGTCGGCTGCGGCTGGGCGCGCCGCAGGTCCGTAAGCTGCCGTGTTGAGTAAGCGAGGCGGTGCCCGGTGTCATGTCATGTGCACGCAAGTCACTCCGCACTCCGGAGACGCCGCAGAAGAGTCGGCGTCATGCCCGTAGACTTACCATGATCGTTCTGCAATTCTTCGATATCTCAGCGCAATTAGCTAACTCACAGGTTGGACGACCCGCATGAGAAAGCACCGCTCGAGACATCGGCCCACCATCGCCGCCGTCGCCACCGGACTGCTGCTGTTCGGACTCCCCGCGCTCCCCGCCGCACCCGCCGGCGGAGGCGCCGGCGCCCGGCCCGCCGCGCCCAGCACCGCCGCGCCCGCGCACGCGGCGGCCCGGATCACCGACGGCGACCAGGACACATACTGGCAGAGCCGGGGCAGGGGCCCGCACTGGGTGCAGACCGACCTCGGCCGGCCGGCGCGCGTCGACGAGGTCGTGCTCAAGCTGCCCGAGGACGCCGCCGCCCGCAAGCAGACCCTCGCCGTGCAGGGCAGCGCCGACGGCCAGACCTTCCAGACGCTGTCCGCCGAGGACACCCGCGCGTTCCGCCCCGCCGACGGCAACACCGTCAGCGTCGACTTCCCCGCCGCCCTGACCCGCTACGTGCGCGTGCAGTTCGCCGGCGGCGCCGAACGACCCGCCCGGCTCGCCGAACTCGTCGTGCACACCGCCGAGGACTCCGGCCGCAACCTCGCCGAGGGCCGCCCGCTCAGGGCCAGCAGCCACACCGGCGGGCGCGCCGCGGACGCCGCGGGCGACGGCGACCGCGACAGCTACTGGCAGAGCAGGAAGAGCGGGCGCGACCAGTGGATACGGACCGACCTCGGCGCGTCCGTCGGCATCAACGGCGCGGTGCTCACGCTGCCCGGGGACGGCGGCGCCACCGTGCGGAACCTCAAGCTCCAGGGCAGCACCGACGGCCGGGAGTTCACCGACCTCACCGCGGCCCGCGACATCGCGTTCGACGCGGCCGGCGACCACAGCGCGACCCTGTCCTTCGACACCGCCGTCACCCGCCACGTACGCGTGCTCTTCACCGCCGGCGCCGGCCCCGCCAGGCTCGCGGAGCTGGAGGTCCTCGGCCCGGCCGAGGGCGACACCGAGCCGCCCGGCACCCCCCGCGGCCTGGCCCGCACCGCGCTGTCCGACGGCCGCGTCCAGCTCGACTGGCGGCCCCCGGCCGGCTCCGGTTCGGACGACGTCGCCGGCTACGACGTCTACGCCGACGGCCGGCTGCGCACCGCGGTCGGCGCCGGCACCACGACGTACGTCGACACCCCGGCCCCCGGCGAGGCCGTGACCTACCACGTACGCGCCCGGGACGGCGCGGACAACCAGTCGCCGGACAGCAACCGGGTGACCGCCGGGGCCCGATCGGCCGCCCCCGGCGCCGCCGCCGAGCCCGCCGACCCGGCCCGCGAGGCCC
>NZ_BAAAPF010000364.1:0-6812 GCF_039531005.1 Streptomyces synnematoformans | reverse complement strand
CGGCTCCCGCCGCCGCGCGGGCCGCGGGCCCGAGCGGCCCGGCAGCGCCCGGCGTACCGGGGTGCGGTCCGCCAGCTCCTCCGGCGCGGCGGTGAGCAGCGCGGCGAGCAGCGCCACCACCGCCAGCACGCCGCCGAAGCGGCCCTGCTGCAGCGTGACCCGGATGCCGTGCCGCTGCGCGAGCTGCCCGACCACGAACAGGCCCAGCTGGTCGGAGGACCTGGCGAGCACCGCGTACGGCGGAACGTCCAGCAGCCGCCCGTTGAGCGCCTCGAAGTACCAGCTCTCCGGCGCCCGCCCCTTGTCCTCGACCTCGATCGCGACGCCGGTGGCGGTGTCGGTGGCGCGGACGAAGACCTCGTAGCCGCTGGGCGAGTAGGTGGTGGCGTTCTCGATCAGCTCGGCGATCAGGTGGGTCAGCTCGCCGGCCACCTCGGGCACCACCCACGCCTCGGCCCGGAACTCCTTGGTGACCTGGGCGAAGCCGCGGGACTCGCCGGCCGCGTCGACGATCAGGTTGGCGATGTGCACGGGCTCGGTGTGCGGGCCCACGACAGAGCCGCCGGAGAGCACCAGCAGGTTCTCCAGCTGGCGGCGCACCCGCACGGTGAGGTGGTCCAGCTCGTACAGCTCCGCCAGCAGCGCGGGGTCGGTGTCCGCGTAGCGGTGCTGCAGCTCGTCCAGCGTGCGCAGCACGGCGACGATGAGGGTGACGGCCCGCATGGTGACGCCCTCGGCGAACTTCTCGAAGCCGAACCGCTCCTCGTGCACGATCCGCGCCGCCTCGACCACCTCCTCCGCGAGCCGGGCGACGACGTTGGAGATCTCGTCGAACTCGTCGGCGGCGGCGACCTGCGTGGGCAGCGCCGACAGGTCGACGTCCTCGCCGCGCTGCAGCCGGACGATCATCTGCGGCAGCTGCCGGCGGGCGACCGCGAGCGCGCTGGAGCGCACCTCCTCGGCCCGGCGCACGATGGTGCGGCTGACCCGGAGCACGACGCCGAGCACGAGCGCGGCCAGCACGACGCCGCCGGCGGCGATCCCGTACGCCGTCGTCCGCAGCTCGCCGGCGCGGTCGGCGGCGTCGTCGGACAGCGCCCGGACGCGGGCGGTGGCCAGGCCCGCGAGGCTGGGGCCGAGGCGCTCGTACGCCGACTCCCAGCCGGCGGTCCCGCCGGGCAGCGTGACCGCGCCGCCGGCGTCCCGGCCCGCGCCGACCACCGCGTCCTCGATCCGGGACTTGCCGGTCCACTCCGCGGAGGTGGTGATGGCGTCGTAGCGGCCCTTCTCGCCGTCGGGCAGCAGCGGTCCGGCGAGCGTCCCGTACGCGAACCGCTGCACGCCGACGGCCTCGGCGAAGCGGGCGTGGTCCGCGGCCGGCAGCCGGCCGTCCCGCGCGCCGGCCAGCAGGGTGTCCTCGAACGCCAGCGCCTCGCCGGCCTGCAGCAGGGCGGTCAGCGGGCGGGCGCCCCGGGCGAGGGTGCCGTTGGGGGCGCGCAGCCGGGTGTGGACGTCGATGGTCTGCTCGACGGCCCGGGTGTACGCCGCCCGCGCCTCGTCGCCGGCGCCGGTGCGCCCGGCGGCCCGCTCGCGTACCGCGTCGAGCGCCTCGACCCGGCGCAGGGCGGCGGTCAGCAGCGGGCGGGCGCCGGCGTCGGGGGCGTCCTCGGCCACCTCGCGGAGTTCGACGGCGGCCTGGTCGGTCAGGGCCTGCTGGTTGCCGAGCTGGGCGGCGTTGACGGGGCCGCGGGCCCAGTGCAGCGCGGTCATCCGGCGCTCCGCCTGCAGTTCGGCGACGAGCGCGAGGGACGGCCGCTGCAGCCGGTCGAGGGTGTCGGCGTAGTCCTGCACGGCCGCGGCCCGGTTCAGCTCCCGGGCGGCGCCGACCGCGGCCAGGGCCGCCAGCGCCACCGTGACGACCGCGGCCAGGATGCGATGGAGCGTACGCAGGCGCACGGGGCGCCCGCCGTGGGCGGTGGGAGTGGTTGCGGACATCGGACCTCACGGAGCGCTGTTCGGTTTCGGTCGGGCCGGGGCTCCGGGCCGCCCCCGGGGCTGCGGCGGCGGCCCGGTGCGCGTCACACCAGGTCCTTGCCGAGCTCTGCCATCTCGGGGTCGGCGGTGTACACGGGTGTCTGGTACGAGCGCCGGCCGGCCACCCACCACGAGACGGTGGCGAGCAGCAGGACGGCGACCAGGGCCACCGAGGCGTAGTTGAACGTGTCCACCGTGACGGGCGACGCCTGCGGCAGACAGAAGATCACCGTGATCACGGCCACCCAGCACACGGCTATCCAGCCGATCACCGAACTCCACCGGCCCAGGTTCCACGGTCCGGGCACGAAGCGGTTCTTCGCGCGCAGCCGCAGATAGATGGGGATGGCGTAGGCGGGGGTGATGCCGATGACGTTGATGGCGACCACCGCGCCGTACGCGGTCGCCGAGTACAGCGACGGCAGCGCCAGGCAGAACGCGACGGCGACCGACAGCACGACCGCCCGGGTGGGCACGCCGGTGCGCGGCGAGACCCGGCGCCACAGCTTGGAGCCGGGCAGCGCGCCGTCGCGGGAGAAGGCGAAGACCATCCGCGCGGTCGCGGCGGTCTCGGCGTTGCCGCAGAAGAGCTGGGCGCAGATGACGATGAGCAGCAGGGCCTTGGCGCCGCCCTCGCCGAGGGCGTCGATGAAGATCTGCGCGGGTGGCACGCCGGTGGCGGACTCCTGGGTGCCGACGTAGTCCTGGATGGCGAACGTCAGCCCGGCCAGCAGCACGAAGCCGGCGATCCAGGAGACCCAGATCGCGCGGACGATGCCCTTGGCGGAGCTGACCTGGGCCTGGGTGGTCTCCTCCGACAGGTGGGCGGAGGCGTCGTAGCCGGAGAAGGTGTACTGGGCGAGCAGCAGGCCGATGGCGGTGACGTAGAACGGGTTGTTCCAGCCGGTGTCGTTGTTGAACTCGCCGAAGACGAAGCCGGCCGACTGGTGGCTGTCGGGGATGATGATCAGGACGGCGACGATGATCGTGACGCCGGCCAGGTGCCACCAGACGCTGATGGAGTTGAGGAGGCTGACGACGCGTACCCGCAGCAGGTTCAGGCTCATGTGCAGCACCAGGATGACCGCGAAGATCAGCAGCGTCTTCTCCGCGGTGGGCTCGAAGCCCCACTGGAGGTTGAAGAACGCGCCGAGGAACAGCGCGCAGCCGTAGTCGATGCCGGCGATGGCGCCGAGCAGGCCGAGCAGGTTGAGCCAGCCGGTGTACCAGCCCCAGCGGGGGCCGCCGAGCTGGTGGGCCATGTAGTAGAGCGCGCCGGAGGTGGGGTAGGCGCTGGTGACCTCGGCCAGGCCCATGCCGACGCAGAGCACGAAGAGGCCGACGGCCACCCAGCCCCACATCATGACGGCCGGTCCGCCGGTGCTGAGCCCGAAGCCGTACAGGGTCATGCAGCCGGAGAGGATCGAGATGACCGAGAAGGAGATGGCGAAGTTGCCGAACGGTCCCATGCGCCGCGCGAGTTCCGGCTCGTAGCCGAGATCTCGGAGGTGGGCGTCGTCGTCCTTGCGCCGGGACGTGCCGGCGGTGCTGACCGGCGCTTGTGACATGGGGTGACCTCCGAAGGGGAATGGCAGGGGCATGACAGTCGAAAACGGACGGGTACGCCCGGTCACCCGCTACCGAGAGCCATCGAGCGGGCGCGTAAGAACTCGGCCTCGGCCAGGTCCTGCCGGTCGGGGTCCTCGGTCACGTAGGCCCAGGGCAGCAGGGTGGCGTACGGGCCCAGGGCGGTGAACACCCGGGCGGCCTCGGCGTACTCGCGGGCGGCGCTGAGCGCGTGCGCCAGGTGGTTCAGGTCCAGCACGGAGCGCACGTCGGCGTTGGTGACGTCGAACCAGCCGTCGAGCGCCCGCCGCGTGTCCCGCAGGATGTCCTCGCGGGACCACTGGCGGTGCACCAGCGCGTCGCCGCGGCCGCGGCGGCGCTCGAACTGGTAGTGCTCGGCGTGCGCGAAGAGCGGCAGCACGAGGAGCGGCGAGGCGGTCGGGGCCCAGGAGCCCACCCAGCGGGCGAAGTCCATCGCGTACGCCTGCGAGCCGCCCGCGGCCGCGCAGAGCTGCAGCACCCGGTGGAACGCCTCGCGGTTGTACCGGTCCCGCCTGACGACCTCGTCCAGCAGCCCCCACGGCCCGTGCGGCAGCAGGTTCTCCGGCGGCGCCACCCGGTGCTCGGGCCGCTGCTGCCGCGGGTCCGCCTGCGCCAGCGCCAGCAGGCCCACCCACGGCACCGGATCGCCGGGGTGCAGCAGCGCGGCCTCCCGGCACGCCTGCCGCGCGTCCTCCTCCAGCTGCCCGGCGCTGGGGTGCCGCTGCCGGTGCGCCTGCACGGCCCGGCCGACGGCCACGCGGGCCAGCATCATCCGCGCGTCGGCGCTCTCCGGCTCCTCGTCGAGCCAGATCTGCACCACCGCCGACTTGGCGGCCACCACCCCGAGCACCTGCGACCGCGCGGTACGCGCCCCCCAGTCGGCGCCGGTACGGGCGAGCAGGGCGCGCATCGACATCCACCGGCCGACGCGCAGGTCGTCGACGACGACCCGTAAGTCGTCGTCGAGGCCGGCGAGATGGTAGACGGGCCGGAAGTCGCCGCGCCCGGAAGCTCCGCCGCGGGCCATCACCACCCCCCGCGCGGCGCGCGGGACGGCGCGCCGGGTACGCATACGGGACGCGGCGGCGGGGGGCGGGTCGGTCCGGCTAAGCGGGCGCACCTCGGCGACTGCCATGCGATGTTCATCGAAACCTCGGGCACGCGCACGCGGGTGGTGCGTGGTACTGGTGCGCGGCTTTCCTGCGGACGTTCGTGATGGGGTCGAAGGGATCGTAGCGACACGAGCGCCGTCTGTGTAATCCACCGGGGAATGTTGCCGACTAGCAACGCAAGGTCTGGACCGCCAGTCGCCGTCCGGTCCCTCGTACACGACAGCCAAGAGCGGCGCCCGTCACCGTGGGTGACGGGCGGCGCTTCCGCCGTCCGGCGGCTCAGTCGGTGGCCGGGCGGCGCCGGCGCATGGTGTAGACGGCCGCCGCGCCGGCCGTGGTCATGGCCGCGGCGGCGGTGATGAGCGGCGTCGTCGGGGTGCCGCTGCCGGTCTCGGCGAGGGAGTCGGTGGCGCCGCCGACGGAGGCAGGGCCGCCCGCGGTGCCCACGGAGCCGCCGGTCGACTGGGTGCCGCCGGCGGAGGGGTCGTCGGTGCCGGGGAGTTCGGCGTTCTCGTCGAGGGTGACGGCGAGGCTGACCGGGTCGAGGGCGGCGCCCGGCTCGTAGAAGCCGCCGAAGGCGCCCGCGCCGGACTCGGTCAGGGCGGCGGGGATGTCGGTCAGCTCGACGACGTCGTCGGTCGCCGTCAGTTCGGCCGGGTCGAGTGCGAGGTCGGCGACGGCGACGTCGTCGCTCTCGGTGACCTCGCCGCTCTCCCGGTCCTTGGCCGACACGTCCGCGACGAGCGCGGCGCCGTCGCCGTCCGCCTGCACTTTCAGATCGCTGAACTTCAGGTCCAGCGTGTACTCGCCGCCCTCCTCGTGGCCCAGGAAGCGCACGGTGCCGCCGAACGCCGCGTCCAGCGACGGCTCGTCGGCGTCGAAACCGCCCTGCGCGTCCGGGAAGCGGAAGCCGTCGGACTGCGCGGCGGCGCCGCCGGTCAGCTCGATCCTCCCGTGCGCGATCGGCCCCTCGACGTAGTCGCGGAAGGACTTCTTCACGCCCCAGTCCAGCCGGCCGCCGGCGATCACCCCGGCCTCGGCCTCCGGCTGCTCCGTGCCGCCGGAGCCGCCGGACCCGCCCGAACCGCCGGTGCCGTTGGAGCCGTTGGAGCCGTTGGAACCGGCGGACCCGCCGCCGGACGCGGTGCCGCCGCCCCCGCTGCCACTCCCGCCGCTGCCGCTTCCGCCGGAGCCGCCGCCGGACGTGGTGCCGCCGTCCCCGCCGCCGTCGTCCGCCTGCTTCACCGACAGCGTCGCCGGGTCGAGTTCGGTGCCCTCCGCGTACATGCCGTTGAACGCCTCCGCGCCCTCCGCGGTCAGCGTGGCCGGGATGTCGGCGAACGTCATCGCGCCGTCCGCGCCGCCGCCGGGCCGCACGTCGGTGAGGTCGAGGCCGGCGAACTCCACGTCCTCCGCCGTCTCGCCGGCGGCGGTGACGTCGGCCGTGATCGCGCCGGTGGTGGCGTTCTCGGTGGTGAGCTTGACGTCCGCCAGCGTGATGTCGAAGCCGTGGCGGGTGGAGGCGAAGCGCACGCTGCCGTCGAAGGCCGTGTCGACGGCGTGGGTGGTCGTGTCGTACGTGCCCGTCCCGCCGCCGAAGGTGAACGGGCCGTTGTCCGGGGCCTGTTCCGCGCCGTCCGCGGTGGTGATCTCGCCGTGCGCGGTGGTCACGACGTAGGTGCGCCAGGACTGCTTGACGCCCCAGGTCAGGGTGCCGTCCGTCAGCTCGGCGGCCGCGGTCCCGGGCGCTCCGCTGGCGGCCGCGGCGGGCAGGGCCAGCGCGACGGCGCCGAGCGCGGTCGCGGCGGCGATGGCTGCGGTGAGGCGCAGCGGGGTGGCGGTCATCTCGTGTTTCTCCTCGACGTGTCGGTGCTTCAGTCGGTCGCGCCGGGATTCCCGGCGTCGTCGGTGTCTTCAGTGGCGCTCGGGGGAGTGTGCGCGGGGGCGGGGGTCCGGGCGGCGAGGGCCGCCGCCGTCCGGCGCCGGCGCACCACGGCGTAGGCGAGCAGCGCGGCGGCCGGCACGGCCGCCGCGCCCACGCCCAGCGGCACGGCGGGC
>NZ_BAAAPF010000363.1:0-6856 GCF_039531005.1 Streptomyces synnematoformans | reverse complement strand
CGCAGCGCCGCGAGGTGCTCGCCGGTGAGCCCTGCCGCCAGCTGCGCGGGCAGCCGCCCGCCGGCGGTCCCGGGCGCGGGGCCGGCGATCTGCCGGCCGGTGGGGGAGAGCACCCAGGCGCGCAGGTCCAGATCCGTGCCGAGGAGGTCGAGTACGACGTCGGGGCCGCCGCCCCCGGGCCCGGACGCCATCAGCCGGCGGTGCCGTTCCACCACGGCCGCGAGGTCGCCGGCCCGCTCGCCGGAGACCTGCCGTACGACGTGCTCGGTGATGGTGGCGAACGCGACGTCCTCGTCGACCGCGAAGAGCGGTAGCCGGTGCCGCGCGCACGCGCGCACCAGGTCCTCCGGGATCCCGCCCCCCGACAGCTCCGCCTCGCCCGCCGCCAGCGCGGCGACGCCGGCCGCGGCGAGGATCCGCACGAAGGGCTCCGAGTCCTCCGGGCCGTGCCGCCAGGCGAGCCCGGTGAGCACCAGCTCGCCGCCGGACAGGTAGCGGCCGGGGTCGGTCAGGTCGGTGGTCATGACGCCCCGCACCGTGCGGTCCAGTTCGGCCGCGCCGCCGAGCAGCCTCAGGCCCAGCGCCTCGGAGTCCAGGAGTGCCCGCAGCCTCATGCGCGTTCCCTTGCTGTCGGTCGTGCGCCGGACGGCCGGCCCGCCGGCGTACGCCGCCGGGCGCGGGCGGCCGCCCCGGGACGTCCCGCACCGGACGGATGCCCCGGCTTTCGTTCGAATCTACAAGAAGCGGGTTCCGGCCAGCCCCTCGCTTCATGTTTTCCGTGACTGCACCCGGACAGCAGCGTTTCTGTGTACTGGGACCACGTCCCGTGAACAACTGGAGAACGCACGTCCCGCTCGCCGAGGGAAAGCCGAGGACCGATGGACTTCCTGCGCCCCGCCGGCTGGGCGGAAGCGCTCGCCGCCAAGGCCGAGCACCCCGCCGCCGTGCCGATCGCGGGCGGCACGGACCTCATGGTCGAGATCAACTTCGACCACCGCCGCCCGGAGCAGCTGCTCGACCTCAACCGCGTCGCCGAGCTGCAGGAGTGGGAGGTCGGGGCGGACACCGTGCGGCTGGGGGCCTCCGTGCCGTACGCGCGCATCGTGGCGGAGCTGGGCGGGGCGCTGCCCGGGCTGGCGCGGGCGGCGCACACCGTGGCGTCTCCGCAGATCCGCAACCGCGGCGGGGTGGGCGGCAACCTCGGCACCGCCTCCCCGGCCGGTGACGCGCACCCCGCGCTGCTGGCCGCCGGGGCCGAGGTCGAGGTGGAGTCCGTCCGGGGCAGCAGGCGGATCCCGGTCGACGAGTTCTTCACGGGCGTCAAGCGCAACGCGCTCGCCCCCGACGAGCTGATCAAGTGGGTGCACGTCAAGAGGGCCACCGGGCCGCAGGAGTTCGCCAAGGTCGGCACCCGCAACGCCATGGTGATCGCCGTGTGCGCGTTCGGCATCGCGCTGCACCCGGACACCCGGACGGTCCGTACCGGCATCGGCTCGGCCGCGCCGACGCCCGTGCGCGCCGCCGCCGCCGAGGAGTTCCTGGCCGCCGCGCTGGCGGAGGGCGGCTTCTGGGACAGCGGCCGGGCGCTGCCGCCCGCCCTCGCCGGGCAGTTCGCGGAGCTGGCCGCGGGGGCGTGCAACCCGGTCGACGACGTGCGCGGCAGCGCGCGGTACCGCCGGCACGCGGTCGGGGTCATGGCCCGCCGCACGCTCGGCTGGACCTGGGAGTCGTACCGCCGGGGCGCGGCGGGATCCACGAGCGGGGAAGGAGCCGCGTGATGCGGGTGACGTTCACCGTCAACGGCCGGGAGCAGCAGGCCGACGACGTCTGGGAGGGCGAGAGCCTGCTGTACGTGCTGCGCGAGCGGATGGGCCTGCCGGGCTCGAAGAACGCCTGCGAGCAGGGCGAGTGCGGCTCGTGCACGGTACGGCTGGACGGCGTGCCGGTGTGCGCCTGCCTGGTCGCCGCCGGGCAGGCCGAGGGCCGCGAGGTGGTCACCGTCGAGGGCCTGGGGCAGGAGGGGCTGTCCGCGGTCCAGCAGGCGTTCGTCGACGCCGGCGCCGTGCAGTGCGGGTTCTGCACCCCCGGGCTGCTGGTCGCCGCGGACGACCTGCTGGAGCGCTTCCCCTGGCCGACGGCGCCGTCGGACGACGACATCCGCGAGGGCCTGTCGGGGAACCTGTGCCGCTGCACCGGCTACGAGAAGATCCTCGACGCGGTCCGGCTCGCCGCCGCCCGCCGGGACGAGGGGGCCTGATGTCCGACGTCACCCGGCTCCCGACCGGCCGCGGGCAGGCTGCCGGGACCGCCGGCGGCATCGGCGAGTCCACGCTGCGCCCGGACGGCACGCTGAAGGTCACCGGCGAGTTCGCGTACTCCTCGGACCTGTGGCACGAGGACATGATCTGGGGCCACACCCTGCGCTCCCCGCACGCGCACGCCGAGATCGTCTCCCTCGACACCGCCGCCGCCCTGGCCCAGCCCGGGGTGTACGCCGTGCTCACGTACGACGACCTGCCCGCGGAGCAGAAGAACTACGGCCTGGAGATCGCCGACACCCCGGCGCTCGCCGCCGGCCGGGTGCGCCACCACGGCGAGCCGGTGGCGCTGGTCGCCGCCGACCACCCCGAGACCGCCCGCCGGGCCGCGGCGAAGATCCGCGTTCGATGGCGGGAGCTGCCGCCGGTCACCGACGAGGAGTCCGCGCTCGCGCCGGGCGCCCCGGTCCTGCACCCCGACCGCACCGACGGCCACGCCCGCCACGTACCGCACCCGAACATCGTCCACCGCCAGCCGGTCGTCCGCGGCGACGCCGCCGCCGCGGCCCGCCGGGCCGCCCACGTCGTCACCGGCGAGTACGAGTTCGGCATGCAGGACCAGGCGTTCCTCGGCCCGGAGTCCGGCCTCGCGGTGCCCGCCGAGGACGGCGGCGTCGACCTGTACGTCGCCACCCAGTGGCTGCACGCCGACCGGCGGCAGATCGCGCCGGTGCTGGGGCTGCCGGAGGACAAGGTGCGCATGACGCTCGCGGGCGTCGGCGGCGCCTTCGGCGGGCGCGAGGACCTGTCGATGCAGATCCACGCCTGCCTGCTGGCGCTGCGCACCGGCCGGCCCGTGAAGATGGTCTACGACCGGTTCGAGTCCTTCTTCGGCCACGTGCACCGGCACCCGGCCAGGATCCGCTACGAGCACGGCGTCACCGCCGACGGCAAGATCACCCATGCCCGCTGCCGCATCGTCCTCGACGGCGGCGCGTACGCCTCCTCCACCCCGGCGGTCGTCGGCAACGCGGCGTCGCTGTCGATCGGCCCGTACGTCGTCGAGGACGTCGAGATCGAGGCGATCGGCCTCTACACCAACAACCCGCCGTGCGGCGCGATGCGCGGCTTCGGCGCGGTCCAGGCGTGCTTCGCGTACGAGGCGCAGATGGACCGGCTCGCCGCGGCCGTGGGGCTGGACCCGGTGGAGTTCCGGCAGCTGAACGCGATGTCGGAGGGGTCGCGGCTGCCGACCGGCCAGCAGGTGGACTCCCCGGCGCCGGTCGCGGAGATCCTGCGCCGGGTCAAGGCCCGGCCGCTGCCGCCGGAGCGGCAGTGGGAGACCGCCGGCGGCGCCGCGGACATACGGGCGCTGCCCGGCGGGCTGTCCAACACCACCCACGGCGAGGGCGTCGTACGCGGCGTCGGCTACGCGGTCGGCATCAAGAACGTCGGCTTCTCCGAGGGCTTCGACGACTTCTCCACCGCCCGGGTGCGGCTGGCGGTCAGCGGCGGGGAGCCGGTGGTCACGGTGCACACCGCGGCGGCCGAGGTCGGCCAGGGCGGCGTCACCGTGCAGGCGCAGATCGCCCGCACCGAGCTGGGCGTCGCGCAGGTGGTCGTCGCGCCGGCCGACACCCGGGTCGGCTCCGCCGGGTCCACCTCCGCCTCCCGGCAGACGTATATGACCGGCGGCGCGGTGCGGAACGCCTGCCGGGCGGTGCGCGAGCAGGTCCTCGCCCTGGGCCGGCGCAGGTTCGGCACGTACCACCCGGCGTGGGCGACGGCCGAACTGCTGCTGGCGGGCGGCAAGGTGGTCACGGACGGCGGCGAGGTCCTCGCGGACCTGGCCGACGTGCTCGACGGCGAGCAGCCCGTGGACGTCGAGCTGCCCTTCCGGCACCGGCCGACCGAGCCGTTCGGCATCGAGAGCGGCCAGGGCTTCGGCCACGTGCAGTACTCCTTCGCCGCGCACCGCGCGGTCGTCGAGGTCGACACCGAACTCGGGCTGGTCAAGGTCGTCGAGCTGGCCTGTGCCCAGGACGTCGGCAGGGCGCTCAACCCGCTGTCCGTCGTCGGGCAGATCCAGGGCGGCACGACGCAGGGCCTGGGCGTGGCGGTGATGGAGGAGATCGCGGTCGACCCGGCGACGGGGCGGGTGCGGAACCCCTCGTTTACCGACTATCTGATCCCGACGATCCTCGACACCCCGCCCATTCCCGTCGACGTGCTCGAACTGGCCGACCCGCACGCCCCGTACGGGCTGCGGGGCGTCGGCGAGGCGTCGACGCTCTCGGCCACCCCGGCGGTGCTCGCCGCCATCCGCCAGGCCACCGGACTGGCGCTGACCAAGGCTCCGGTACGTCCGGAACACCTCACCGGCACGTAGACGAGCGGGCGGTGGCCGGGTGCCGCGGCGGGCCGGCGGCCCTGCGAGGAGCTGATCACCATGCTGGACATCGCCGCCGACCTCGCCCGGTGGTGCGCGGAAGGCCGCCCCTTCGCCGTCGCCACCGTCGTGGGCACCAGCGGCTCCGCGCCGCGCGGCGCCGGCGCGGCGCTCGCCGTGGACGCGGCCGGCACGGCGGTCGGCAGCGTGTCCGGCGGCTGCGTCGAGGGCGCCGTGTACGAGCTGTGCCGGGAGGCCGTCGCGTCCGGCCGGCCGGTGCGGGGGATCTTCGGCTACTCCGACGAGGACGCCTTCGCCGTCGGGCTCACCTGCGGCGGGGAGATCGACATCCTCGTCGCGCCGGTCACCGCGGGTGGGCCCGGCGCCGCGGTGCTGCGCACGGCGCTGGCCGCCGCCGCCGGCGGGGAGCCCGCGGCCGTCGCCCGGGTCGTCGACGGGCCGGCCCCGCTCGTCGGGCAGGCGCTGCTGGTACGCCCCGGCGGCGCGTACGAGGGCCGCCTCGCCGGCCCGCTCCCGGACCTGCCGGACTGGGACGGCGCCGCGCTGGAGCGCGCCGCCGTCCACGACTCCGCCGCGCTGCTCGACGCGGGCCGTACGGACCGGGTGACGGTCGGCGCGGCCGGCGCCCGCTGCGGGCAGCCGGTGACGCTGCTGGTGGAGGTCAGCGTGCCGCCGCCGCGGATGGTCGTCTTCGGCGCGGTCGACTTCGCGCACGCGCTCGTACGCGTCGGCAAGTTCCTCGGCTACCGCGTCACCGTCTGCGACGCCCGCCCCGTCTTCGCCACGGCCCACCGGTTCCCGGAGGCGGACGAGGTGGCGGTGCGCTGGCCGCACGAGTACCTGGCGGACGCCCGCGCCGCGGGCGAGCTGGACGGGCGCACGGTGCTGTGCGTGCTCACCCACGACCCCGGGTTCGACGTGCCGCTGCTGACGGCCGCGCTGCGGCTGCCGGTCGCGTACGTCGGCGCCATGGGCTCGCGCCGTACGCACCTGGACCGCAACCGGCGGCTGCGCGAGGCCGGCGTCACCGAACGCGAACTCGCCCGCCTGCACTCGCCGATCGGCCTCGACCTCGGCGCCCGCTCCCCGGAGGAGGTCGCCGTCTCCATCGCGGGCGAGATCGTCGCGGCGCGGCGGGGCGGCACGGGGGTGCCGCTGCGGGGCGGGCACACGCCGATCCACCGCGACCCGCCGGCGGCGGGGCAGGCGGCTCGGCCGGGCGTGCCGGGGACCGCGGGCCGCGCCGGGGACGAGGGCTGAGGGCGCCCGGCCCGGCGGCCGCGGCTCAGCGCAGCTGCAGGTCCACGAGCACGGCGCGGTGGTCGGTGCCGGCCAGCTCGGGGAAGGCGATGTCCGCGGGGCTCAGCCGGTCGCCGACCAGGACGTGGTCGATCTGCGTGCCGAAGAGCGGGGCCGTCGACGCCGGCCAGGTCGGGGTGCGGGAGCGGCCGAGCAGCATCGCGCTGTCCCGCAGCCCGGTGTCCAGGATGTCGCGGAACGCCTCGTGGTCCTGCGAGGCGTTGAAGTCGCCGCCGAAGACGGCGGCCCCGTCGCCGCGCGCCGCAGCGGCGTCCCGCAGCCGCCCCAGCTCGGTGCGCCAGGCGTCCATGGACCCGGGCGTCGGCGGCATCGGGTGCACGACCTGCAGCCGCACCCGCACGCCGGCGACGCGCACGGTGGCCCCGGGCATCGACAGCGTGCCGCGCACCCCGGGCTCCGCGGTCAGCGGGTACCGGCTGAGGATGGCGGAGCCCTCGGCGGGGTCGCCGGAGTCGATGACGCGGTACGGGTACGCGGCGCGCAGCGCCGGGGCGCGCAGGGCGGCGACGCAGCGGGTGTCGCACTCCTGGACCAGGGCGATGTCCGGCTCGTGGGTGCGGAGCGCCGCGCGCAGGGCGGGGGTGGCGTCGCCGAACCGGAGGTTGGCGGTGAGCAGGCGGAACTCGGCCCGGGGCGGGGAGGAGGGCGGGTCGGCGGCGGACTGGTAGGGGGCGGACGAACCAGACGGTGGCCGCGAGTACGACGAGCGCCCAGACGCACCCGGCGCGGTTGCGGGCGGCGGCCATGAGGAGCAGCCCGACGGCACCGGGGACGAGCAGCCAGGGCAGGAAGGCGGTCAGCTGCGGCAGGGGCGTCACCCCGTCCCGGCCGCCGACGCGGAACGCGACGACGACGGACACGAGGAGCA
>NZ_BAAAPF010000362.1:0-6863 GCF_039531005.1 Streptomyces synnematoformans | reverse complement strand
CCATGACACAGCATCATGCCGCACCACTCAGACACCACGTGAGACAAGCTCTAAGTCGACGAAAGACGGCGTGGGGGATCTACGGACAGATTGCCGATGTGCTGGCGAGCGCATCCGTTCTGAGGCTCTCGCTCCTGGAGAGGCCCTGCCTTCGGAGTCAACGCTCGCGGCGGAGTTTGGGGTCGTTCGCAACACCCCCAGGGGGCGCTCGCGCAGCTTGAGGACGGTGGGCCCATCGTGGCTCTCCCCGGGCGGGGGAGGGTTGTGCGGGCTGCCGGCGAGCAGGAAGCCGGGGCGCCAGAGGGTAGGGCGCCGCAGGATGAGCGGATCGCTGCGGAGATGCGGTCCGTCATCGAGCGGCAGGAACTGACGGCTGGGGAGGCGTTGCCCAGCGAGGCCGTGCTGACAGAGCGGTACGCGGTGGCGCGCAGGACCGTGCGCCAGGCCCTCGCTTAGGCCGTGTCTTGATTGGTGGTTGCTCGCTGCTCTGGGCGTGGGGATAGTCGAGCGGCTGGTGCCGGACGAGCTGTGGGAGTTGTTCCAGGCCGTGATGCCGGAGGCGCCGGTTCGTCCGCAAGGTGAGGGCAGGCGCCGTTGCGATGACCGTGCGGTGCTGGCTGCGATTGTCTTCGTGGCGACCACCGGCTGTACCTGGCGGCAGCTACCGCCGTCGTTCGGCGCCTCCTGGCAGACGGTGCACCGGCGCTTCACCGACTGGCCCACTGCTCGGGTGGGCGACGCTGCACCACGTGCTGCTGGACCGGCACGGTGTCGGCGGCGAGATGGACTGGTCGCGGTGTGCGATCGGCTCGATCAGCATCCGCGCGGTCAAAGGGCGCCCATGACGGGGCCGAATCCGACCGATCGCGGCAAGAACGGCTCGAAGATCCACGTCATCTGCGACCGCGTCGGCTTGCCCATCTCGATCTGGCATCTCCGCCGCCAACGTGCACGACGGCCAGGCGTTGGTGCCGCTGATGCGGGGCATCCCGCCGATCCGCCCTCGTTGCGGCCCTCGAAGCCGACGCCCCGACCGCCTCTGCGCCGACAAGGGCTACGGCTACGACCACCTGCGTGGCTAGCTTCGTCGCCGCCAGATCATGCCCCGGATCGCCCGGCGCGACAAGGAGACCTCCGGCCGGCCCGGCCAGGCACCGCTGGGTGATAAGCGCACCCTGTCGTGGCTGGGCAGCTGCCGCCGCCCGCACCGCCGCTGAGCACACCGACCTGTACGCCGCGGTGGCCACCCGCGGGGGCCATCCCCGCGGGTGCGGGGAGTACTCGGGCAGTTCCAATGATCCGGAGCCGGGTTCGGGGCCATCCCCGCGGGTGCGGGGAGTAGCCTGCATCCTTTCCGACGCAGGCAACCTGATCCAATCACTCTTGTCGAGTCGCGCATTTCCGTCAATTGATGCTGCGACAGTGCAGGCACTTGGAAAGCGCACGACGGGAGCGCACGCCTCTGTCCGGCGCCCACGGATTCGGCACCTGTGAACCGCGACCCGCCAAGCTTCACCCCGCGCGGTTCACTGCGGCTTCCCCGGGTAGCACCGTGGCCGGCCCCCGAGCAGCTCAGGGGCCGGCCAAGTCTCTCAGAGGCGGGGCTAGACAGCCACGTTGCTCACCACGTCACTGACGCTGTACATCCACTGCGCGATCCCCACGCCAACACAAACCATGATCGCGCGTGCACGGCGCCGGTTCCTGGTCACGAGACTCCTCAAGAGGTTCAGCTTCTGGCTACGCCCGCAGGTCAGGGGCGCAGAAGGACGCTACTCGAACTCAGGAGCCATTCACGGCATATACCGATGGGTAATATGATCTTCGCCCCGAACGCTGCCAAGACGACCCCTCGGCTAGGCGTCGCGAGCCGTCCCGACCGCCTGCAAGGGCGTCCACGGCCGACCAAGCTCCGGGGACACGCTGAGATCCTCTGACCTCGTTGGGCGGGTCGCCCTGCCGCCCCACGCTGACACTAGGACGTGCCCCCCTTGACCCGAAGAGCTTGACCCGAGCGAGCAGAAGGGGAAACGCGTGGCGCATCAGGCGAGCCCTCGGGGGACTTCCCTGGAGATCGCGGCAGAGGTGAAAGCCCAGATTGCGGGCGACTCGGAGATCACCAGGCTGCCAACAGTGGCAGAGCTTATGCGCCGTCGCCAAGTCTCGCGTGGGGTCGTACTCCGTGCCTTCGAAGCGCTCCGGGCGGAAGGTGTGGCAGAGCCCGTGCCCGGCGGGCGTTGGCGTGTCATCCGGGCTGGCGAGCAGATCGACCGCCGCCCGCTCGAAGGGCGCATCGCAGACATCGTCGCGGCTGACGGGTTCGAAGTAGGGGAAGCATTCCCAAGCGCCGCTGCTCTGGCCGGACGGTTCGGAGTGTCACGCCCCACCGTGACCAAGGCACTCGACAAGCTCGAAGCCGCCGGCGTACTGACGAGCGAAGGGCAGGGCAGGGCGCGGACCGTCCGCGCCGTGCCGGTTGGGGAGGAGAGTTAGCTTGTCGGACCTGGTGGAGTGGGCCTATCCCCTTGCTGAGTCGCTGCTCGCCGATCCGCTGCCGCGTCGGTGGCAGCACTCTCAGGGCGTGGCGCAACGGGCACGCCCCCTCGCACGTGCTCAAGGTGCACCGCATCCTGTCCCGAGCGCTGAAGATCGCCCACCGCCGCCGCATCATTGCCGAGAACGTCGCCACGCTCGTTGATCCGCCCACCCAGGAGGAGACCGAGGCGAATCCCTTCACCCAGAAGGAGGCCAAGGCGTTCCTCGAAGCGGCGGCAAAGCGGCCCACGTTCATGCGGTGGGTCGTCGGGGTCGGGATGGGCTTCCGGCAGGCCGAGAGGACTGCACACGGCATAAGTCGTACACGCGTGGCTGTCCTAAGCCGTGCACGAAGGGTTGCACCCGGCATGCCAGCACATGCCCGGAGCGCACGGGCGGCGGGCTCGCCTTCACCCGGCCCAAGACGAAGAAGAGCACGAACCCCGTCCCCATCCCGCCGCCGTTCATCCCGCACCTGCGCGAGCACAAGGCGCAGCAGGAGGCGGCGCGGGCCGCCGCGGGCGAGCTGTGGCAGGAGCACGAGGCGGTCTTTGCACGGCCGGACGGGCGTCCGCTGGACCCCCGGGCCGACTGGGAAGAGTTCAAGGAGCTCCTTGCCGAAGCGGGCATCGATGACCGGCGCCTGTACGAGCTGGGGGTGGACATGCCCACGATCATGGAGATCCTTCGGCACACCCAGATCAGCCAGACGCGGCGGTACGTCAAGGGCCGGTCACACCTCTCGAAGGACGCCATGCGGCGTGTGGGGGACACCTTCATGCCCGGCCCCGGGGCCCCGACTGAGACCAGGACTGAGACCGGGAACACCCGGGCCGCCCGCGCCCGGCGCCGCCGACGCATCCGATAGCGGAAAACCCCAGCTCAGAGCACATCTGGGCTGGGGTCGTCGGAGCCCCCTGTCGGATTCGAACCGACGACCTACGCTTTACAAGAGCGTTGCTCTGACCAGCTGAGCTAAGGAGGCGCGCCCGTGCAGTGTAACCGGGGCGCCGGGCGGCGCGGTGATGCGCTTTCGGGACCTTCGGGGTGGTGACAAGCGGCCTGACCGGCAGGTACGGTCAGCGCCAAGGTCCACAGCAGTGGACTACACCACACCTTTACTCGGATCGTCCGGCACGTTCCTGCCGGTGAAGGGAAACACCATGGCAACCGTTTCGTTCGACAAGGCCACCCGGACCTACCCGGGCTCCGAGATCCCCGCCGTCAGCGAGCTGGAGATCTCCATCGAGGACGGCGAGTTCCTCGTCCTGGTCGGCCCGTCCGGCTGCGGCAAGTCGACGTCCCTGCGGATGCTCGCCGGGCTGGAGGACGTCAACTCCGGCACCATCCACATCGGCGACCGCGACGTCACGCACCTGCCGCCGAAGGACCGGGACATCGCCATGGTGTTCCAGAACTACGCGCTGTACCCGCACATGACCGTCGCCGACAACATGGGCTTCGCGCTCAAGATCGCCGGCGTGCCGAAGGCCGAGATCCGGCAGAAGGTCGAGGACGCCGCGAAGATCCTCGACCTCACCGAGTACCTGGGCCGCAAGCCGAAGGCGCTCTCCGGTGGTCAGCGGCAGCGTGTCGCGATGGGCCGCGCGATCGTCCGGGAGCCGCAGGTGTTCCTCATGGACGAGCCGCTGTCGAACCTCGACGCCAAGCTCCGCGTCCAGACCCGTACGCAGATCGCCGGCCTGCAGCGGCGCCTCGGCGTCACCACCGTGTACGTCACCCACGACCAGGTCGAGGCCATGACCATGGGCGACCGGGTCGCCGTCCTCAAGGACGGGCTGCTGCAGCAGGTCGCCACGCCGCGCGAGATGTACGACAAGCCGGCCAACCTCTTCGTCGCGGGCTTCATCGGCTCCCCGGCGATGAACCTGGTCGAGGTGCCGATCATCGACGGCGGCGTCAAGTTCGGCAACAGCGTCGTGCCCGTCGAGCGCGACGCCCTGGCCGCCGCGGCCGACCGCGGCGACCGCACGGTCACCGTCGGCGTCCGCCCCGAGCACTTCGACCTGGCCAACGGCGACGCCCCCGCCGGCAAGACCCTGTCGACGGAGAAGGACGACACCCCGGCCGGCCTGCCCGTCACCGTCAACGTCGTCGAGGAACTGGGCGCCGACGCCTACGTCTACGGCACCGCGAACGTCGGCGACGACGACCAGGACCTGGTCGTCCGCGTCCCCGGCCGCGCCGTGCCGGAGAAGGGCTCGACGATGCACATCGTCCCGCGCCCCGGCGAGACGCACGTGTTCGCCACCTCCACCGGCGCACGGCTCAGCGACTGACCGACCGGGCCGCGCAGCCCGGCACTTCACGCGCGACGGCGCCGCGGCCCCCGGCGGGGGCGGCGGCGCCGTCGCGCGTTTCCGGCGGTGCGGGGGCCGTGCCGCGGTCGTACGCCGTCGTCCGCCGTCGGACGCCGTTGTCCGCGGAACGCGGCGCGTAACGGCAAGTGCGTCGGAAAGTCCGCCGGTTCGTTCGACTCGGACGTCAACGCGGAATTCGAATTCCGCGGCCAACCGCGCTCGTTAGAGTGACTCAATGTCGCCATATCACTACCGCTCGCTACGATCGCCCTCGTGAACCAGGCAGCCCGCCGTATCGGCAGAACCATCGCATTCGTCCTCCCCGTCGTACTCGTGCTGGCGGGTACGCTCGCGGTCGCCACCGTGCCCTGGGCGTCGTCCTCGGCCGACTCCCGGATGCTCAGCACCTCCGCGGAGAGTTCGGCGACCAAGGCCGGCACCCGCGCCCCGCAGGAGGTGCTGCGGGACCGTCTCCTCGCCGAGTTGCGGCAGAGCGACCCCGGCACCGCGCTCACCAAGCTGCAGCGTGAGATGCGCACCCGGCCGTCGCTCGCCCGGCACTGCGCCGGGATCGCCCGCGCGCTCGGCGAGGCGGCGGTGGCCAAGTACGGGGTGGCGCGCGCGCAGTCGTACGCGCGACCGGTGTGCGACACCTCCTTCGCCACCGGGGTCGTCGCGGCCCAGTAGGCCCGGCGCGGG
The DNA here is from genome assembly GCF_039531005.1 of Streptomyces synnematoformans. Classification (NCBI taxonomy): domain Bacteria; kingdom Bacillati; phylum Actinomycetota; class Actinomycetes; order Kitasatosporales; family Streptomycetaceae; genus Streptomyces; species Streptomyces synnematoformans. Next base: position 1,308 of record NZ_BAAAPF010000362.1, on the reverse strand, counting down.
CGTCCGGACGCCCCGTACCCGCGGCCGGTTGCTACCGGCCGGTTAGGGTGCGGGGTATGACCGGAGCCGCAGCAGCACAACCGACTCAGGCCGTGGTCCTTGCCGGTGGGCAGGGGTCACGGCTTCGTCCGTACACGGACGACCGCCCCAAGCCGATGGTCGAGATCCCCGGCACCGGCGTGCCCATCATCGGACACCAGCTGGCCTGGCTGGCGGCCGAGGGCGTCACGGACGCCGTGGTGTCCTGCGGGCACCTCGCCGAGGTGCTGCAGGAGTGGCTGGCCGCCACGGAGCTGCCGCTGCGGGTGAGCTGCGTGGTCGAGAAGGAGCCGCTGGGGCGGGGCGGCGGGCTGAAGTTCGCGGCGGCGTCGCTGCCGCGGCCCGACGAGCCGTGGTACGCGACGAACGGCGACATCTGGACGCGGTTCTCGCTGCGCACGATGGCCGCGTTCCACCAGGAGCGGGGCGCGGACGCCACGCTGGCGCTGGCACGGCCGCACATGCCGTGGGGCGCGGTGGAGACGGACCAGTTCGGGCACGTCGTCGACTTCATCGAGGCGCCGCCGTCGCCGTATCTGATCAACGCGGGCGTCTACGTCTTCTCCGCCGCCTTCCGCGACCTGCTGCCGGAGCGCGGCGACCACGAGCGCGCCACGTTCCCGCGGCTGGCGCGGCAGCGGCGGCTGGCGGGCTTCCCGCTGCCGCAGGGGGCGTACTGGCGGGCCATCGACACGGCGAAGGACCTGACGGAGGCGGCCAAGGAGCTGTCCCGGGGGTGAGCGGGCGGGCCCGGGCCGGAGCGGCGCCGGGCCTCGGCCCGAACCCGGCGTACGGACCCCCGTGTACGGGCCGGGGCCCGTGTACGGACCGGGTCCCGTGTACGGACCGGGTCCCGTGTACGGACCGGGTCCCGCGTACGGACCGGGTCCCGCGTACGGGCCGGGGCCTCCCTCGCGCCCGCGGCGCCGGGCCCCGGCGGCCGACCGCTGCCGCTACCCCAGCAGCCCGCCCACCAGGCCCGGCGGCTCCTCCTCGCCGCCTCCGTCCGTCGAGCCGCTGTCCGACGAGCCGTCGCCCCCCGTGCTCCCGGAACCGCCGCCGCCCGGTTCCGGCGCGCCCGAGCCCGGGTCCGTGCCGGAGCCGGCGTCGGAGGGCGGGGGCGCCTGGTTCTCGGCGGACGGGGGCGGCGGCGCCTGGGAGGCCGGGGGCGCGGCCGGCCGCTGCTCCCGGGGGACGCTGCCCGACTCCGTCGCCGGACCGGCCTCCGCCGTGCCCGGCTCGGCGCCGGCGCCGGGGGAGGGCGGCGCG
>NZ_BAAAPF010000361.1:0-6946 GCF_039531005.1 Streptomyces synnematoformans | reverse complement strand
CCTCGCCGCCGGTGTGCAGCACGAGCCCGCTGCCCGCCGCGGCGCGGATCAGCTCCGCGGCGGAGGGTGAGGGCGCGGCCCTGGCCGCGGACTCCCACGCCGCCGCCCCGGCGGGGGCGCTCGCGTCGTCCGCGCCCGGCGCGGCGCCGTCGTCGTCCGCCGGGCCCGCCGGCGGCGTGAACGTGTTCACGAGCCGGGACAGGCCGTCCGCGAGGCTCTCCTCCGCCATCGCGTAGCGCTCCAGGCCGAGCAGCAGCCGTACGGGAGGGCCCTCCTCGCCCTCCTCGCCCTCTTGGCCGTCCGGGGCCGAGACGGGCGGTTCCGGCCCCTGCTCCTCCTGCTCCTCGAAGACCAGCACGCCGCCCGTCGACGCCGCGTCCCGCAGCGCCTCCTCGGCGTCCGGCACCCCGTACCCCGACAGGGCCTCCGCCAGCGCCGGGAACTCCAGCGCGGTGTGCCCCCGCAGGGCGGCCTGCGCCAGCAGCCAGCCCACCAGCGCCTCGACCCGGCGCTCGTCGCCGGGCTCCGCGGACTCCAGCAGGCCGCGGGCGAACTCGTCGGCCTGCGCCGGCCGCTGAGCCCGTGCCGCCTGCTGACCCCGTGCCGCTCGCTGAGCCCGTGCCGCCCGCCGGGTCCGCACCGCTCGCCGGGCTTGCCTCGCCCGCCGGGCCCCCGCCGCCCGACCCGCCCATGCCGCCCGCGCCGCCCGCACCGTCCGTCCCGTTCTTGACCGGGATATCAGACATCCCCATTCCTTCCCTGCCTCACCTGCCGGCTACGTCTTCCCGGACCCGCGCCCGCTCAGCCCGCCAGCCGCGCGTACCGCCGCCGCGTGCGCTCCGCGCTGGCCGCCGGCGCGGCGGCCATCAGGTCGGCGACGGTCTGGCCGGCCAGCTCGCGCCGCCAGGCCAGCTCGGCGCGGCGCATGGCGGTGGCCACCCCGCACGGCCGGGCGAACTCCCGCCCCCCGCCGCGGCCCCCGTACCCCTGCTGCCGGATCTCGGTGCAGACGAACGGTTCGAGGGGGCCCTCCAGGGCGGTCACGACGTCCATGAGCGTGATCCGCTCCGGCGCCCGCGCGAGCGAGAACCCGCCCCGCGCCCCCGGCGTGGAGGCCAGGATCCCCGCGCGGGTGAGGGCCTGGAGGCGCTTCTTGAGGTACTCCTGCGGCAGGTCGAACCAGTCGGCCAGCCGGCGGATGGGCACGGGGCCCGCGTCCCGCAGCCAGGCCAGGGTCAGACAGCTGTGCAGGCTCCACTCGACGCCTTCGCCCATGTGCATAACGGGGATGCTACACATCCCCGTTCACCGTTCCGGCGGCGTGTACCCCTCAAAGACGCGCCTGGCCTCCTCATACAGATAAGGCCCGTCGGACGGCACCGCCGCCCCCGGGCCCGGCGCCGGCCGCAGCTCCCGCAACTGCCCGGCCGACAGCGCGTACACCACCCGTCCGATCCCCGACCACACGAGCGCCCCCGCGCACATCCCGCACGGTTCGCAGCTCGTGTACATCGTCGTCCCCGCCGCCGTCCCCGCGTCCAGCTCGCGCGCCGCCCACCGCGCGAGCTTCAGCTCGGGGTGCGCGGTGATGTCGTCGTCCACGACGGTGGTGTTCCGGTCCTCCGCGAGCACGTCCCCGCCGGGCCCCACCAGCAGTGACCCGAAGGGCCCGTTCCCGGCCGCCCGCGCCTCGGCCGCCAGCTCGACGGCCCGCCGCAGAAACCGCTCCCCGCCGCTGTCCACCGTCACCACTCCCACCGCGTCGTTGCCGAAGACGAAGAGGATTCAACCCGACGGGTGGCCCGCGGCGCAGCCGCCACACCCGGGGCGTACGGGACTCACGCCGGGGGCGGGGAAGCGGGATGCGCCGGAACCGGAACGGGCTTCGGGCGGGGCCCGTGGTCGTTGTCCCGCGCTTCGCTGTCCAGCAGCAAGAAGACGAGGACCGCGATTCCGCCGAACGGGACGAACGCCACCAGGAGCCACCACCAGCCCGACCTGCCCGCGTCGTGCAGCCGCCGGACGCTCGCCGCGAGCGCGGGCAGGAAGGTCACCAGCAGGTAGCTGGTGAACGCCAACCAGACGGCGTCCGACCCGGACAGCAGCGCCGCGACGACGAGGGAGGCCGCCGGAACCAGGATGAGCAGCATGAACGACCAGAACTCCCGCCGGCGCGCCCGGCCGGTGAAGTCCGCGTACCTCCTGAACGGCACGAAGCACAGGCTCACAAGACCCTCCCCATCGGTCGAGGGAATCTAGCGGGTGATCACGCTCCCGGGCCAGCCCGCCCACCGGCCGGGCATGCGGGGCGTATGACCTGCGCATTTCAGCGCCCGGCCGGGGAGCGGCGGACGCTGAAACGGCGCTGAAAGGCCGTTGAGCGCCGCGCCCCGCAGGCTACGGGCCATGACGACGACCACAGCGACCGCCACCACCGCCATCGCAGCCACCGGGCTGCGCAAGTCGTACGGCGACAAGACCGTCCTCGACGGCGTCGACCTGCACGTGCCGGAGGGCACCGTCTTCTCCCTCCTCGGCCCGAACGGCGCCGGCAAGACCACCGCCGTGAAGATCCTGTCCACCCTGATCACCGCCGACGCCGGCGGCATCCGCATCGCCGGCCACGACCCGGCCACCCACCCCGACGCCGTACGCGGCGCCATCGGGGTCACCGGCCAGTTCTCCGCCGTCGACAACCTCATCACCGGAGAGGAGAACATGCTCCTCATGGCGGACCTGCACCACCTGCCCCGCCGCGAGGGACGCCGCGTCACCGACGAACTGCTGGCCCGCTTCGACCTCACCGACGCCGCCCGCGAGCCCGCCGCCGCCTACTCCGGCGGCATGCGCCGCCGCCTCGACATCGCCATGACCCTCGTCGGCAGCCCGCGGATCATCTTCCTGGACGAGCCGACCACCGGCCTCGACCCGCGCTCCCGCCACACCATGTGGCACATCATCCGCGAACTGGTCACCGACGGCGTCACCGTCTTCCTCACCACCCAGTACCTCGAAGAGGCCGACGAACTCGCCGACAGCATCGCGGTGCTGCACGGCGGCCGGATCGTCGCCCACGGCACCGCCGACGAGCTGAAGCGGCTCGTCCCCGGCGGCCACGTCCGGCTGCGGTTCGAGGACCCCGGGGCGTACGAGCGGGCCGCCGGCGAGCTGCGCGAGACCGTACGCGACGACCAGGCGCTGACCCTGCAGATCCCCAGCGACGGGTCGCAGCGCGAACTGCGCGCGATCCTCGACTGGCTGGACGCCGCGGACGTGCACGCCGACACCCTCACCGTCCACACCCCCGACCTGGACGACGTCTTCTTCGCCCTCACCGCCACGACCACCGCCGCGCGGCCCTCGCCCAAGGAGAACGTCCGATGAGCACCCTCGCCCTCGCCGTACGCGACTCGTCCACCATGCTGCGCCGCAACCTGCTGCACGTCCGGCGCTACCCCTCCATGACCCTGAACCTGCTCCTCACCCCGGTCATGCTGCTCCTGCTCTTCGTCTACGTCTTCGGCGACACCATGAGCGCCGGCCTCGCCGGCGGCACCCCCGACCGCGACGTCTACATCGCCTACGTCGTACCCGGCCTGCTGCTCATGACCATCGGCAGCACCACCGTCGGCGCCGCCGTCTCCGTGGCCATGGACATGACCGAGGGCATCGTCGCCCGCTTCCGTACGATGGCGATCCACCGCGGCTCCGTCCTCATCGGGCACGTCCTCGGCAGCGTGCTGCAGTGCCTCGCCAGCGTCGTGTTCGTCGGCGCCATCGCCGTGGCCATAGGCTTCCGCTCCACCGACGCGACCGTGCTGGAGTGGCTCGCCGCCCTCGGGCTGCTGGCGCTCTTCGCGCTGGCGCTGACCTGGATCGCCGTCGGCATGGGGCTCGTCAGCCCGAACGCCGAGGCGGCCGGCAACAACGCCACGCCGCTGATCCTGCTGCCCCTGCTGTCCAGCGCCTTCGTGCCGCTCGACGCGATGCCGGGATGGTTCCGGCCGATCGCCGAGTACCAGCCGTTCACGCCGGCCATCGAGACGCTGCGCGGGCTGCTGCTCGGCACGGAGATCGGGCACAAGGGCTGGCTGGCCGTCGCCTGGTGCGTGGGGCTGACCGTCCTCGGCTACTTCTGGTCCAAGGCGTCCTTCAACCGCGAGGCGAAGTAGCGGAGATGAGCCCGCGGGCCACCTCGCGCAGCTCGTCCCGCCCCAGGGCGGCGTACTCCGACACCGCGTCGGCGTACGCCGCCCCGTCGGCGTTCTCGGCGGCGCGGCGGGCGCGGGCGACGGACAGCGTGGGGTGGAACGCCTGCGGCACGTACAGCCGCTCCGCGAGCGCCACCAGCCGCACCGCCGCCGCCGGGGCGTCGCCCGCGGCGAGGCGGACGAGGCCCAGGCACAGCACCGCGGCGCCGTCGACCGCGGCCTCCGCGGGGACCTCGCCGGCGCGGGGGTCCGCGGCGAGCAGCGTACGGATCCGGCCCTCCAGCTCGGCCACGAGACCGGCGACGGGCTCCAGCCGGCCGGCGTGGGCGTGCGCGGCGACGGCGGTGGCGGCGAGGTGCATGCCCCAGGAGTCGGCCAGGGGGTCGGCGGGCGGGCCGTCGGGCGCGGCACCGGACGACGCGGCGTGTCCGTCGGCGCGGGCGTGGGCGTGGGCGTCTGCGTGGACGCTTTCGTGGGCGTCTGCATGCGCGGACACGGGGGCGTGGGGCGGTCCGGCGGTGCGCAACTGCGCCACCGCCGTACGCCACCGCTTCAGCCCCAGCTCCGTCAGCCCGCGCGACAGCGCGATCTCAGCCCACGCCCCCGTGTCGCCCGCGATCATCTGCGGCTGCTCCGCCGCCGACCGGGCCGCCTCCACCCGCCGCAGCCACTCCTCCGCCTCGTCCGGCTCCCCGCGCTGCAGGCACGCCAGCACAAGACCGCGGCGCAGACCCGTCGTGGGCGACTGGTCGCTCAGGTGTGCCAGGGCGTCCAGCGCCGCCAGCAGATGCCCGTACGCCTCCTCGCCCAGCCCGGCCTCCATGCACAGCTCGCTGCAGCGGGAGTGGCTCAGGAGCTTCAGCGACGGGTTGGGCACGGCGTCGACCGCGGCCAGCATCCGGCGCGCCGCGGCCAGCGCGCGCTCCGGCTCGTGCCCGTGCTCCCAGAGGTAGCTGGCGACGCACTCGGCGATGCCGGCCAGCAGCGGGGCGTCGCTGGTGCGGAGTTCGTCCAGCGCCTCGTAGCGGGGCGCGCGCATGTCCGGTACGGCGCACAGCACGACGGCCAGCGCCTGCAGCAGGGTGTCCGGCTCGGCGGGCGGCAACCGGCGCAGGGTGACGAGGTGGCGCGGATGGAGCGGCCCGTAGCCCATGAACGGGCCGGCGGTGCACAGGGTGCTGAGGGTGCGGGTGACCTCGGTGTGGCGGGGGTCGGGGCGGTAGTGCGACAGCGGGCGGGCGGTCTCGGCGGCCAGGGCGAAGGTGCGGTGGAAGCTCGCGGCGTCGGTGGTCCAGACGCCGGCGAGCACGGCGCCTGCGGCGGCGGTGGTGGCGTGGTCGCCGCGGGCGAGGGCGTGGCGCAGGGCGAGCACGAGGTTGTCCTGCTCCGCGCGCAGCCGGGGCCAGTGCCGTAGCGGCTCGTGGCCGAACAGCGCGTCGTGGTGGGCGCGGCCGAAGTCCCGCGCCCAGCCCAGGAACCGGTCGGTGACCGCCTCCTCCTCGCCGGCCGCCGCCCGCCGGGCGGCGCTGAACTCGCGCACCGTCTCCAGCATGTGGAAGCGGATCCCGGCCGCGGTGTCGGCGGCCTTCAGCAGCGACTGGTCCACGAGCTGCTCCAGCAGCTCCAGCGTGTCGGCCCCGCCGCCGGACACCTGCTCCGCCGCCTCGGCGGTGAAGCCGCCGGGGAAGACGGACAGCGCCCGCAGAGCAGCGCGTGCGTCGTCGTCCAGCAGGTTCCAGCTCCACTCCACGACGGCGTGCAGCGTACGGTGCCGCTCGGGCGCGTCCCGCGCCCCGCCGCGCAGCAGCGCGAACCGGTCGCCGAGCCGCCGCGCGATCTCCGGTACGGACAGCACCCGCACCCGCGCCGCGGCCAGCTCCACGGCGAGCGGCAGCCCGTCCAGGTGCCGGCACAGCTGCGCGACCGCGGCGGGCGGCAGCTCCACGCCGGGGCGGGCGGCGCGGGCGCGCTGGGCGAAGAGTTCGGCGGAGGTCTCAGCGGTGAGCTGCGGGAGCCGGTAGACGGCCTCGGAGCTGAGCCCGAGGGGCGCCCGGCTGGTGACGAGCACGCGGAGGTCGGCGGCGCGGGCCACCAGCTCCCGTACGAGGTCGGCGGCGACCTCGACGACCTGCTCGCAGTTGTCGAGGACGAGGAGCGCGGCCCGGCCGCCGAGGGTGGCGAGGACGGCGGCGACGGCGGCGGCCCCGGGCCAGGCGGCCCCACCCCCGGCGGTCCCGGCCCCGGCGCCCGCGGTCCCGGCCCCGCCGCCGAGCGCGGACGCCACCTCCCCGGCCACGTCCTCGTCGGCACGCGCCCCCGCCAGCGACACGAAGTGCACCAGCCGCTGCTCCGCGCGCCGGCTGACGGCGTACGCGAGCCGCGTCTTGCCCAGCCCGCCCGGCCCGACGATCGACGTCAGCCGCGACGAGCGCAGCAGCCCGGCCACCGCCGCGAGGTCGTCGTCCCGCCCCAGCAGCGGGTTCGGGTCGTGCGGCACCCCCTGCCGGACAGCCGGGGCCTCGTCCCGCAGCAACTCCTGGTGGACGGCCCGGAGCGCGGCGCCCGGGTCGGTGCCGAGGTCGTCGCGCAGCTCGCGCCGGTACGCGTCGAAGCGGGCGAGCGCCACCGCGGGCCCGGCCGACGCCGCCTCGGCGCGCAGCAGTTCGGCGAGCACCTCCTCGTCGCGGGGCGCCCCGGCGAGGAGCCGCGCCAGCGGCGCCGCGGCGGCAAGCTGC
>NZ_BAAAPF010000360.1:0-6952 GCF_039531005.1 Streptomyces synnematoformans | reverse complement strand
CTGCTCACCGCCGCCCCGGCCGCGGCGCCCGGTACCACCAGCGACGCCGAACCCGCCGCCGGCAGCACCCAGCCGCCGCCCCGCGGCCGGACGCAGCGCCGGCGCAGCGCATACCCCGCCACGCTCGCCGCCCCCACGACCGCCGCCGCCGCGAGCAGCCACGGCACCGGCACGTCCCCGGTGATCCGCAGCAGCACCAGCAGGGCGTACGCCACGGTGAACCGCGGCCAGGTCCCCGGCGCCCCGCCGTGCGGCGTGCTCCACGCCCGTGCGCCCCGCGGCAGCCAGGCGTACGGGCTCGGGCTCGCGCTCCCGCTCATGCGGCGCATCCTCCCACGCGCTCGCGCGCCCCGACCACGGCGCCGGCGGCACATGCGGAAGGGCCCGCGACACCGCGGGCCCTTCCGCATGGCGGCGCTCCGGCGGGCCGCCCCCGACGCTCAGCCCTTGCGGGCCTTGACCTCCTCGGTCAGCTGCGGCACCACCTCGAAGAGGTCGCCGACGACGCCGTAGTCCACGAGGTCGAAGATCGGCGCCTCGTTGTCCTTGTTCACGGCCACGATCGTCTTCGACGTCTGCATGCCCGCCCGGTGCTGGATCGCGCCGGAGATCCCGGCGGCGATGTACAGCTGCGGGGAGACCGTCTTGCCGGTCTGGCCGACCTGGTGCGAGTGCGGGTACCAGCCGGCGTCCACGGCGGCCCGGGAGGCGCCGACGGCCGCGCCGAGGGAGTCGGCCAGCGCCTCGATGATGTGGAAGTTCTCGGCGCCGTTGACGCCGCGCCCGCCGGAGACGACGATCGCGGCCTCGGTCAGCTCGGGGCGGCCCGTCGACTCGCGCGGGGTCCGGCCCACGACCTTCGTCCCGGCGGCCGACTCGCCGAAGCCGACCGTGAGCTGCTCCACGGCGCTCTCGACCGGGGCCGCCTCGGGGGCGGCGGAGTTGGGCTTGACGGTGATGACCGGCGTGCCGCGCGAGACGCGCGACCGGGTGGTGAACGCGGCGGCGAACACGGCCTGGGTGGTGACCGGGCCTCCCCCAGAGGCTTCGCCCTGGGCGGTGCCCCCGTCGCCGGCCTCGACGTCCACGGCGTCGGTGATGATGCCGGAGCCGATCCGCACCGCGAGGCGGGCGCCGATCTCCTTGCCCTCCACCGACGACGGCAGCAGCACGGCGGCCGGCTGCACGGCGTCGTACGCGGCCCGCAGCGCGTCGACCTTCGGGACGACGAGGTAGTCGGCGAACTCGGCGGCGTCGGCGGTCAGCACGCGCGTCGCGCCGTGCTCCGCGAGCACGGGCGCCGCGGTCTCGACGCCGGGGCCCAGGTGCACGGCGACCGGGTCGCCGAGCCGGCGGGCGAGGGTCAGCAGCTCCAGCGTCGGCTTGCGCACGGCGCCGTCGACGTGGTCGACGTAGACGAGGACTTCAGTCATGGATCTCGTTCTCCTGCGGTACGAGGGCGGAAGGCGTAACGGCGAAGGGGGTGCGGGGGCTCAGATGAACTTCTGGCCCGCGAGGAACCCGGCGAGCTGCTTGCCGCCCTCGCCCTCGTCCTTGACGATCGTGCCGGCGGTGCGCGGCGGGCGCTCCGCGGCGTCCTCGACCTTCGTCCAGGCACCCGCCAGGCCGACCTCCTCGGCGTCGATGCCCAGGTCGTCCAGGTCCAGGTTCTCCACCGGCTTCTTCTTCGCCGCCATGATGCCCTTGAACGACGGGTAACGGGCCTCGCCCGACTGGTCGGTGACGGACACCACGGCCGGCAGCGCCGCCTCCAGCTGCTCGCTGGCCGCGTCGCCGTCCCGGCGGCCGGTGACCTTGCCGTCGGCCACGGCGACCGCGGAGAGCTGGGTGACCTGGGGCACGCCGAGCCGCTCGGCGAGGATCGCCGGGAGCACGCCCATGGTGCCGTCGGTGGAGGCCATGCCGCAGACGACGAGGTCGTAGCCGATGTGCTCCACGGCCTTGGCCAGGACCAGCGAGGTGCCCATCACGTCGGTGCCGTGCAGGTCGTCGTCCTCGACGTGCACGGCCTTGTCCGCGCCCATGGACAGCCCCTTGCGCAGCGCGTCGCGCGCGTCCTCGGGGCCGACGGTCAGCACCGTGATCTCCGCGTCGTCCGCGGCCTCGGAGATCTGCAGGGCCTGTTCGACCGCGTACTCGTCCAGCTCCGAGAGCAGGCCGTCGACGGCCTCGCGGTCGGTGGTCAGGTCATCGGAGAAGTGCCGGTCGCCGGTGGCGTCGGGCACGTACTTCACACAGACAACGATCCTCAAGCTCACGCCGGCTCTCCCACCACTTCGTATCGAGACACTGCCGTGCTGGCAGCATAGGCGCCATCGACGGCCGCCACCGAGCGGATCCGGTGGTCGCCGTCCAGTTTATTACTCACCAGTACATCCGTACGCACACCCGCCGTTCAAGGCCGCCCGGCTGTGACATTTCCTACCCGTCCCCGTCTCCCGCGGACGCCTCCGGTACCGCGGCGCCCAGCGCGGCGATGACGTCCGCCTTGCGCGGCAGGCCCGTGCCGCGGCGCACCACCCGGCCGTCCGCGTCCAGCACCAGCACGGTCGGCGTCCGCTCCACCGCCAGCCTGCGCACGAGGCCGAGGTGGCTCTCGGCGTCCACGTCCACGTACGCCACGCCGGCGACCATCCCCGCCACGTCGGCGAGGATCCGCCGGGTGGCCGCGCAGGGGCGGCAGAAGGCGCTGGAGAACTGCACGAGGGTGGCCCGCTCGCCCAGACCGCGCGCGTCCAGGTCCACCGCCGTCAGCCGCTCCGCCGTGCCGTTCACCATCCCTCCAGCATGCCGCACCGCCGCGGGCGGGATGACAAGATCCCGTCACGCCGAAGGGGTGGGTCTGGCGTGGCGGGCGCGCGTCGGGCACGATCGGGGAGTACGTACCTACGCACGCGTAACTTCCGCCGGGAGCCTCCTGACCCTCCGGGCCGGAGAAGGGATCGGCCCGGCATGGCAGACCTCGTCTACCCGCCCGTCGTCGGCCTGTGCAGAACCGCCTTCAAGGCGATGGACCTGCGCATCGACCTGAAGGGCGAGGAACACGTCCCGCGGCGCGGCGGTGCCGTCCTGGTGAGCAACCACGTCAGCTACCTGGACTTCGTCTTCTGCGGCTACGCGGCCCGGCCGGCGAAGCGGTTCGTACGCTTCATGACCAAGGAGTCGGTCTTCCGCCACCGCGTCTCCGGCCCGCTGCTGCGCGCGATGAAGCACATCCCGGTCGACCGCGCGCAGGGCGCGGCGGCGTTCTCGCACGCGCTGCGGGCGCTGCGCTCGGGCGAGGTCGTCGGGGTCTTCCCGGAGGCGACGATCTCGCAGTCGTTCACGCTGAAGTCGTTCAAGTCGGGCGCCGCGCGGCTGGCGCAGCAGGCGGGGGTGCCGCTGCTGCCGATGGCGGTGTGGGGGACGCAGCGGATATGGACCAAGGGGCGGCCCCGCGACTTCGGCCGGAACCACCTGCCGATCACGCTGCGCCTGGGCGCGCCGGTCCCGACCGGGGACGGGGTGCCGGACGACGTGCCGGCCCCGTACGGCGCGGACGGCGCGGACGGCGGGGAAGAGCACGAGGACGCGGAGAAGCTCACGGAGCGGCTGAAGACCCGGGTCCAGGACCTGCTGGAGGCGGCGCAGCGCGCGTACCCGGACCGCCCGCGGGGGTCGGACGACAGCTGGTGGCAGCCCGCGCACCTGGGTGGCAGCGCCCCGGCGCCGGGCACCTGAGCCGGGGCGGCCCGCCCCCCGCCGCGGCGCGTCTCAGGCCGGGTCGCGGATCTCGATCGCCGCCCCGGGCGAACTCTTCTGCAGCGCCTCGGCCAGTTCCTCCGCCGCCGCGGTCAGCTCCCCGTACGTCATGGGTTCCTGCCGCTCCAGCAGGAACAGCGCGTTCGCCGACTCCTCGGTGAGCCGGGTGCGCACGCCCTGGCGCCAGTTCCAGCGGCGGCAGGTCACGCCCGTGTCGTCGCACCAGACGACCTCGCCGGGCTCGGGGTGCTCCTCGTCGAAGCGCTCCTCGCCGGTGGCGCGGACGAGCCGCATGTCGCCGTGGATGTGGTCGGTGTCCTCGCCGCCGACGGGGATGAGGTGGGCGACGCTGACGGCGTTGTAGATGTCGACCAGGCGGTTGATACGCGGCAGGCCGGCGTCGCCGAGGGCGCGGCGGGCCAGCGCCTCGGCGGAGTTGCGGAACTTGGACGGCTTGGCGCCGAAGGCCGCGTAGGCGGCCCGCCACGCCTGCATGTGCGGGTCCTGCTGCGGCGGGGTGCCGTCGAGGCGCTCGGCGAGCCGGCGGGTCGCGTCGTCGAGGAGCGCGGCGCCCGCGGCGTCGCTGGGGCCGCCGGCGAGGCCGCGGGCGACGACGGTGACGTGGGCGAAGCCGGGGGCGAGGGTGCGTACCTCGTCGGAGACGTGGGTGCGGAGGGTCATGCGGTCCTTCTGCGGGGTCGTCGGGGTCAGGGTCGGGGTCGGTTCCGGGGGCGGTGGCCCGGGGCGTACGGCACCGGGCGGCCCGCGGGCCCGCGGGCCGCCGGCGGACCGTGCGTCAGTGGCCCGGCCTACCCTGGGGTGGGTGTGCGGGGATGCGGGGGCTGCGGGGTCTGGGTCTTGCGGATGCCGCTGTTACAGGGCGGTGGGCAAGATGCGGTCCAGGTGGCGCCGGTCGGCGGCCGTGCGGAGGGCTTCGAGGGTAGCCGGGTGGGGCGCCGCGCGGACCAGCGGGTCGTCGTACTCGCCGGCGGCCGGGTCGGGGACGAAGGCCAGCTGCTCGCGGTCGAGGCGGAACCGCGCGGTCACGCCCGGCTTGTTGCCGCGCGGGTCCAGGCGGATCCAGTCGCGCCCGGGCAGCCGCAGGGCGGCCAGGCCGTGCAGCACACCGAGGTGCTGATAGCAGAAGCCGGCCGGGATGCCCTGGGCGCGCAGCAGCGCGACGAGGGCGTGGGCCTTGGCGTAGCAGATCCCGGTGCGGGCCTTCAGCACGTCGGAGGCGCGGCAGGTGACGCGCAGGTCCCCGGCGTCGTTGGAGTGCGGGATCGTGTCGCGTACGAACTCGTAGGCGCCCTTGGCGTACGCCTCCGGCGCCTCAGCGACCTCGCGCAGCCGGTAGGCGGTCTCGACGACGAGCGGGTGCTCGTGGTCGACGACCGCGTCGGCGGCGAGGTACGCGGACAGGCCGGGCCGCTCCTGCTGGAGTTCCATGCAAGGGAGCGTATAGGCATGCGGCGGTTACGTCCTCCGCATTTCCTCTGCGATCGCGGCGACGAAGGTGTCGACGTCCTCCTCCGTGGTGTCGAAGGAGCACATCCAGCGCACCACGCCGTCCGCCTCGTCCCAGAAGTAGAAGCGGAAGTTCTTCTGCAGCGCCAGGGACACGTCGTGCGGCAGCCGGGCGAAGACGCCGTTGGCCTGCACGGCGTGCAGCACCTCCACGCCGTCGATGCCGCGCACCCCGTCGGCGAGGCGAGTGGCCATCGCGTTGGCGTGGCGGGCGTTGCGCAGCCACAGGTCCTTGGCGAGCAGCGCCTCGAACTGGGCCGAGACGAAGCGCATCTTGGAGGCCAGCTGCATCGACAGCTTCCGCAGGTGCTTCATCGCGCGCACGGCGTCCGGGTCGAGCACCACGACGGCCTCGCCGAGGAGCATGCCGTTCTTCGTACCGCCGAAGGAGAGGATGTCGACGCCGGCGACGTTGGTGAACGCGCGCATCGGCACGTCGAGCGAGGCCGCGGCGTTGGCTATCCGGGCCCCGTCGAGGTGGACGCGCATGCCGCGGCGGTGCGCGTGCTCGCAGACGGCACGGATCTCGTCCGGGGTGTAGACCGTGCCGTACTCGGTGGCCTGCGTGATCGAGACGACCTGCGGCATGGCGCGGTGCTCGTCGTCCCAGCCGCGCGCCTCCCGGTCGATCAGCTCCGGGGTGAGCTTGCCGTCCGGCGTGGGTACGGGCAGCAGCTTCAGCCCGCCGACGCGCTCGGGGGCGCCGCACTCGTCGACGTGGATGTGCGCGGTGTCCGCGCAGATCACCGCGCCCCAGCGGTCGGTGACGGCCTGCAGCGCGACGACGTTGGCCCCGGTGCCGTTGAAGACCGGGTAGACCTCGGCGTCCATGCCGAAGTGGCCGCGGAAGACGTGCTGCAGGTGGGCGGTGTAGTCGTCCTCGCCGTAGCTGACCTGGTGGCCGCCGTTGGCGAGGGCGAGGGCGGCGAGGACCTCCGGGTGCGCGCCGGCGTAGTTGTCGCTGGCGAAGCCGCGCACCGCCGGGTCGTGGCGGCGCTTGGCGTCGGTGCGCCCCGGGGGTCCGCCGGCCGTCGTGGTCGGCGCGGTCACGGCTGGGGTGTGAGCCACAGGCGGGTCCCGTTCAGTTCTTGCGCGGGCCTGTCCCAGACGTCCGCGATGTTTCCGGCAAGGTCGTCCACGTCGGTGAAGCCCGCGAACTTCGCGTTCGGCTTGGCCTCCCGCATCGCCGCGTTCACCAGCGCCTTCACCACCAGGATGACGGCCGCCGCGGCGGGCGGGCCGGCCGGGTCGTCGGCCTGGCCGGCCTTGCGGAAGCCGTCCGCCATGGCCAGCGTCCACGCCTCGGCACCGGCCTTGGCGGCGGCGTACGCGGCGTTGCCGGCGGTGGGCTGGCTGGCGCCCGCGGCGCTGACCAGCACGTAGCGGCCGCGGTCGCTGCGCCGCAGCGGCTCGTCGAAGGCGAGGGAGGTGTGCTGCACGGTGCGCAGGAGCAGGTCGTGCAGCACGGTCCAGTCGTCGAGGTCGGTGTCGGCGAAGGACCGCGAGCCGCGCCAGCCGCCGACGAGGTGGACCAGGCCGTCGACGCGGCCGTGGTCCTTCTCGATGCGCCCGGCCCAGGCGCGCACGGCGTCCGGGTCGAGCAGGTCGACGGTGTCGCCCGTGACGGGGGCGCCGCCGCGGGCCTCCCGCGCCGCGGCGACGG
>NZ_BAAAPF010000359.1:0-6986 GCF_039531005.1 Streptomyces synnematoformans | reverse complement strand
CGACCTCCCCGGCGTTCCCGGCGCCGACCGCGAAGCCCGGCGCCGCCGCCGCGGCGCGGTCGGCGAAGAGCCGCACCGCGTCCTCCCCGGACAGCGGCGGCACCGCCCGGACGACCTGGCCGGCGACGCCCAGCGCCTCCCGGCCGGTGGCCAGCACGCGCAGCCCGGGCGCCGCGTGCAGCAGCCGGTCGGCGAGCTTCGCGGCCCCGTCGACGACGTGCTCGACGTTGTCGAGCAGCAGCACCGCCGGCCGGTCGCCGACCGCCTCGGCGATCTCCTCCTCGTCGGGCACGCCGAACGCCGTCGCCACCACGTCGGCCACGCTCCCGCCGCCGGCGCCCGCCAGCTCGGCCACGTAGCCGGGCTCGGGGCGGTCGTGCAGCGCGGCCAGCGCGAGCCGCGTCTTGCCCTCGCCGCCGGCGCCGGTGAGCGTCACCAGCCGCTCCCCGCCGAGCAGGGGCCGCAGCTCCGCGAGGTCCGCCGCCCGGCCGACCAGCGGCGTCAGCGGCGCCGACGGCCGCGGCGGGCGCTGCCGCGGGGCGCCCGGCGCCGCGGCGGCCAGGGACTCGTCGCCCGAAAGGATCCGCTGCTGCAGCCCGGCCAGCTCCGGGCCCGGGTCGAGCCCCGCCTCCTCGCGCAGCCGTACCCGCAGCGCCCGGTAGGCGGCCAGCGCCTCGCTCTGCCGCCCGGAGCCGTACAGCGCGCGCATCAGCAGCCCCGTCAGCCGCTCGCGCAGCGGGTGGGCGCCCACCAGGTCCGTCAACTCCGCCACCAGCGGCGCGTGTTCCCCCAGCGCGAGCCGCGCCCGCGCCAGCTCCTCCAGCGCGGTCAGCCGCTGCTCCTCCAGCCGCGCGGCGGTGGCGCGGGCGAAGGGCGCGTCCTCGTACGGGCTGAAGGCCGGGCCGCGCCACAGTGCCAGCGCCTCGGTGAGCAGGTCGGCGGTGCGGGCCGGGCCGGACGCCGCACGGGCCCGCCGGACCAGCTCCGCGAAGTCCCCGGCGTCGGTGGCGGCGGCCAGCACGTACCCGGAGGCGCCGGAGACGACCAGCTCCCGCCCGCCCGGCTCGGCGTCCCCGAGCGCCCGGCGCAGCTGGGAGACCTTCGCCCGCAGCGCGCCCGTCGGCTTGCCCGGCGGCCGGGCGTCCCACAGGTCGTCGACGAGCCGCCCGCGCGGCACCGGCCGCCCCTCGCGGGCGAGCAGCGCGGCCAGCAGCACGCGCACCTTCAGCTCCGGGACCCTGACCGGCCGTCCGTCGTCGGTCCAGACCCGCACCGGACCGAGCACTCCGAAGCGCATGACACCACCATAAGCAAACCCGAACACCGCCCGGCGACCGTGAACCCATGACGACAACCACCGCCGCCGCCAAGGCCGGCCCCCGCGAGTGGCTCGGCCTGTCCGTCCTCGCCCTGCCCATGCTGCTCGCCTCGGTCGACAACAGCGTGCTGTACCTCGCGCTGCCGCATCTGACCGCGGACCTGGAGCCGTCCGCCACGCAGGTGCTGTGGATCATGGACATCTACGGGTTCATGATGGCCGGCTTCCTCATCACCATGGGCACGCTCGGCGACCAGATCGGCCGCCGCCGGCTGCTGACGTTCGGCGCGGCGGCCTTCGGCGCGGCGTCGGTGCTCGCCGCGTACGCGTCGAGCGCCGAGATGCTGATCGCCGCCCGCATACTCCTCGGCGTCTCGGCCGCGTCGCTCGCACCCTCGGCACTGGCCCTGGTCGGCACCATGTTCACCGACGCGCGCCAGCGCGCCCTGGCCATCGGCGTGTTCACCGCCTGCTTCATGGGCGGCGCGGCGCTCGGGCCGGTGATCGGCGGGGTGCTGTTGGAGAACTTCTGGTGGGGCTCGGTGTTCCTGCTCGGCGTGCCCGTGGCGCTGCTGCTGGTGATCACGGCCCGGCCGCTGCTGCCGGAGTCCGGCGGCGGGGGCGGCGGGCGGCTGGACCCGGCGAGCGTGGCGCTGTCGCTGCTGACGGTCATCCCGCTGGTCTACGGGCTGAAGGAGCTGGCCGACGAGCCGGGCGCGCGGGCGGCCGGCGCCGTCGCCGCCGGCCTCGTCTTCGGCTGCGTCTTCGCCCGCCGCCAGCTCCGGCTCGACGATCCGCTGCTCGACCTGCGGCTGTTCCGCAACCGCTCGTTCTCCGCCGCGCTGGTCGTCCTGCTGCTCACGATGCTCATGCAGGGCGGCACGTACCTCTTCTTCAGCCAGCACCTCCAGCTGGTCGAGGGCTTCTCGCCGCTGAAGGCCGGCTTCTGGATGGCGCCGCCGGCGCTCGCGCTGGTCGCCGGCTCCCTGCTGGCGCCGGTGCTGGCCCGCACCGCACGGCCCGCGGCCATCGTCAGCGCGGGCCTGGCGATGTCCGCGGCCGGGTTCCTGTACGTCGCGGTCAGCGACGACCTCGTGCCGCTGGTGGTCGGGTTCACGCTGGGCTTCCTCGGCGCCGCGCCGGTCGGCGCGCTGGGGCTGAACCTGATCGTGGGCACGGCGCCCCCGGAGAAGTCCGGCTCCGCCTCGGCCACCGCGGAGACCGGCGGTGAGATGGGCATCTCGCTGGGCATCGCCGCCCTCGGCAGCCTCGGCACGGCCGTCTACACCGCCGGGATCGACCTCCCCGCCGGGGCGCCGGAGCGCGCGGGGGAGTCCCTGGCCGACGCCGACGCGGCGGCCGCCGGGCTGCCCGACCGACTCGGCGACGACCTCCTCGACGCCGCCCACGCGGCCTTCGGCTCCGGGATGACCGCCGTCGCCGTGGTCGCCGCCGCGCTCTACGCCGCCCTCGCGGTGCTCGTCGTCGTGCTGCTGCGGCACCTGCGCCCGATCGGCGCGGAGGACGGGCCGGCCGGCGGGGACGACTGAGCCGTACGGCGGCTCAGTGCTGCGTCGCCGCGCGCTCCGCGGCACTGCGCAGCACACAGAACTCGTTGCCCTCCGGGTCGGCGAGGATCGCCCACCCCGTGCCGTCCGGGTTGCGGTGGTCGGCGACGAAGGCGGCGCCGAGGCCGAGCAGCCGCTCGACCTCCTCCTCGCGCCGGGTCTCCGGCCGCAGGCACAGGTGGATCCTGTTCTTGGCCGTCTTCGGCTCCGGCACCGTGTTGAAGTGCAGCACGGGGCCTTCGGGCAGGAGCACCTGGGTCTCCGGCGAGCCCGGTCCGTCCTCCGGATCGACCGGGCTGCCGGTCACCCTGCTCCAGAACAGCGCCAGTTCGTAGGCGTCGGCGCAGTCGATCGCGACGTTCTGTACTACCGAGGTCATGGACGCAGCCTGCCCGAGCCGCCCGCCGGCCGCCACCGGATTACACCCCGGCGGCGGCCGGCGCCGTCAGGCGGACTCCGCCGCCGCCAGCAGCTGGTCCTCCGTGGTGCCGCGGCGCCAGTAGCCGGTGAACGTCACCGCCCTGCGGTCGAAGCCCCGTTCGCGCACCAGGTGGCGGCGTACGGCCCGGACCGTCGCCGACTCTCCGGCGACCCAGGCGTACGGCGTGCCCCCGGGCAGCTCCGCGCCGCGCACGGCGTCCGGGGTCGGCGCGTCCGAGCCGCGTACCAGCCAGGTGACGTCGGCGTGCGCCGGGGCCGGCAGCGCCAGCCGGTCGGCCGCGTCGGCCACCTCGATCCAGGCGCGTACGGGCACGTCCGCGGGCACCGCGGCGAAGAT
Organism: Streptomyces synnematoformans; assembly: GCF_039531005.1. Taxonomy (NCBI): domain Bacteria; kingdom Bacillati; phylum Actinomycetota; class Actinomycetes; order Kitasatosporales; family Streptomycetaceae; genus Streptomyces; species Streptomyces synnematoformans. The sequence continues at coordinate 3,322 of NZ_BAAAPF010000359.1, read as the reverse complement.
GCCGGCGACGGCCGGCAGCGCGGTCTCGTCGGCGGTGACCAGCATCCAGTCGGTGCCGGCCGGCGGGCGGAAGTCGTAGGCCACGTTGTCCGCGACGATCGGCGCCAGCACGCAGAGCCGGTCGCCGGGGGCGGCGTGCAGCGCCCAGCGGGACCCGGGCCCGGTGTCGCCGTGCACCGCGAAGTCGACCACGAGCCGGTCCGGGGAGCGGGTGAGGCTGCGCGTCGTGTACGTGCGCATGATGCCGCGCACCGCGGGGTCGAGGGCCTGCCAGGCCGGGTACCAGTTGCCGCCGTCGTCGTCCGGCATGACCGGCGCGTCCTGGCCCGGGTGCGGGAAGAACAGCTTGATGCGCTGGTCGCGGCCCGCGGACTCCATCGAGGCCAGCCCGGGGCCGTCGAACGCGACCCGGATCATGGTGGGGGACAGCCGCTCGACGCCGGCGACGGCGATGTCGAAGAAGCGGAACGGCGCGTCGGTCGCGGAGCCGCTCACCGGGCCACCTGCTTCGCGTCCCGCAGGGCGTCGGCCAGCGCTTCTATCAGCGGCGCGTGGCCGGCGTAGCTGTGGGGCGCCACGTTCAGCCAGGGGATCACCTGGCCGGCGGCGACCGCGGGCAGCCTGCGCCACGTGGGCTTGGTCTCCTGGAGCTGGTCGGGCTGGAGGTTGCCGGTGCGCTGGTCGACCATGATGACGTCGGCCCGGAACCGCTCGACGGTCTCCCAGCTCGACTCCTCCCAGAAGCCGCTCTTCCCGGGGTTCTCCGGGGTGGCGAACTCGACGCCGAGCTGCTTGTAGTAGCGCAGGTCCCCGAAGTCGTCGGCGACGGCGGCGTAGAGCAGATCCGCACTGGCGGAGACGGCGAGGACCTTCAGGCCCCGGCGGTCCTCGGCGGTCTTGGCCAGCGTCTGCGACGCCTTCTCGAAGCGGGACTTGGCGCGTACGACCTTCTCGGCACCCAGGTCGGCGCCGAGGGAGGCGGCGAGTTCCGCGTACCGCTCGATCGACGTCTTGAGGGAGGTGCCGGAGGTGCGGATGCCGACGGCGGGCGCGAGGGAGGTGATCTCCTCGGTGCTCTCCTCCGGCAGGTACCACAGCACCGGCGGCTCCTGCATGTGGGTGACCAGCAACTCCGGCTGCAGCGAGGCGTACTTCTCGACGTTGAACTGGCCGTAGGTGTTGCCGATGACGGTCAGCCCGTCCACGTCCAGGTCGCCGGCCTGCACGTCGGGCTCGCCGTTGGGGAGCGTCGTCGGGCCGAACACGCCGGTGCACTCGATGCCGAAGTCGTGCAGGGCGGCGGCGGAGGCGACGTAGCCGACGACGCGCTCGGGGGTGCGGTCGGCCCTGGCGACCTTGCCGCGGTCGTCCTTGAAGCGCCAGGCGCCGTCCGCGCCGCCGGACTCCGCCTCCCCGGAGGCGGAGTCGCCGCAGGCGGCGAGGGCGGCGCCGAGGCCGAGCGCGCCGCCGGCGGCGAGCAGACCGCGGCGCGAGGGACGGGCGACGGCAGGGCGTGGCCGGAAACGGCTGTCGCGAATCAACATGAAGGTTAGGCTAACCTAACTGTCACGGGCCGGGGGAGCGGCCCGGCCCGTGGCATCGTCCCCGTGCCCGCCGACCGGCCGCCGGGAGACGGCGGTTCACCGGTGCGGCGACCCTCCGGGCTCGCGCAGCGGCCCCAGCAGCACGAGCCCCACCGCGGGCAGCGCGATCAGCGGCGTGAGCGCTACGGTCAGCGAAGTCGCGTCCGCGAGCGCGCCGATGAGCGGCCCCGCCAGCCCGCCCGCGCTGACCGCCAGGCCCAGGGTGACCCCGCCGGCGGTGCCGACGTGCCGGGGCAGGTAGTCCTGGCCGAGCGTGAGGTGCAGCGAGAACGGGACGTACAGGCCCGCGGAGGTGAGGGCCACGAAGAGGAAGAGCGGCGGGCCCGGCACGAACACCACCCCGGCGACCGCCGGGCCGCTCAGCGCGTACGACCACCGCACCACCGGCAGGCGCCCGAACCGGGACGCCAGCCGCCCGCCCGCCACCGTCCCCGCCGCACCGCCCAGATACAGCACGCACAGCGCCGCCGTGCCCGCCGCGGTGCCGCCGGGCGTGCGCCCGGCCACGTACAGCGGGACGAAGGCGCTCAGCCCCACGAACACCACCGACCGGCACACCACCGCCCCGGTCAGCCGCGCGAACGACGCCCAGTCGTCCCGCCCGCCGAGCGCGCCGTCGCCCGCGTCCCCCGCGTCCCCGGCCGGGGTGTCCGGCGCGTACGGCCGCAGCGAACGCAGCGCCGCCGCGCACAGCCCCGCCCCCGCCAGCGCCGGCAGCACCAGCAGCGGCGAGGCCCGCAGTCCGCCGGTCGCGGCGACGGCGGCCACCAGCGGGGGAGCGGTGGCGAAGCCGAGGTTGCCGCCGAGGGAGAACCAGCCCATCGCGGTGTGGCTGCCGGCGCTAGCCCGCCGCGCCACCCGCGCGGCCTCCGGATGGTAGGCGGCGACCCCGGCGCCTGACAGCGCGACCGCCGCGAGCGTCAGGGCGTACGAGCCGCAGACCCCGGCCAGCGCCACGCCCGCACCGGCCGTCAGCGTGCTGACCGGCAGCAGCCACGGCACCGGCCGCCGGTCGGCCAGCACCCCGAACAGCGGCTGCACCACCGAGGACAGCAGCGAGGCCGCCAGCACGACGCCGGACGCCGCGGCGTACGAGTACGCCCGCTCGGCGACGAAGAAGGGCACCAGCGCCGCCACCGCCCCCTGGTAGACGTCCACGCAGGCGTGGCCCGCAGACAGCAGCGGCAGGGGCCGGAAGCGGGCGGCGCGGGATTCGGTCACCCCCCGATCGTCACGGCGCGACCCTCTGGCGAACTTCCGATAAAATGCCAACCCATGCCGGATATCCGCCACGCCCCCGCGGCGCCCACGCGGGCCAGGACCCTCGCCGCGGGCGAGCGCATCGGCGCGCACCGGCACGACGACCACCAGCTCGTCTACGCCGGCTCCGGCGCGCTCGCCGTCACCACCGACGCCGGCACCTGGTTCGCACCCGGCACCCGCGCGCTGTGGGTGCCCGCGGGCTGCGTCCACGCCCACCGCGCGTACGGCCGCCTCGACCTGCACCTCGTCGGGCTGCCCGCGGACACGGACCCGCCCGGGAACCCGCTCGGGCTCGACGCGCCCGGCGTCCTGGCCGTCAGCCCGCTGCTGCGCGAGCTGATCCTCGCCTGCACCCGCGACCCGCACGACGACGGCCCCGAGCGGCGGCGGCTGCGCGCCGAGCTGCTGGACCGGCTGCGCGCCGCCTCCGCCGCCTCCGCCGCCGAGCGTCTTGG
>NZ_BAAAPF010000358.1:0-6996 GCF_039531005.1 Streptomyces synnematoformans | reverse complement strand
CGGGGCCGGGCTCCGCGGGGGCGGGGGCGGGGCCGGCGGCGAGGGCGGCGCAGTCGCGGCGCAGGGCGGCGAGGGCGGCGCGGTCGCCGTCGAGGAGCCCGCGCAGCTCGGAGACCCCGGGGAAGCGGTCGTACGCCGCCTGGTACGCGCCGATGACCTGGCCCAGCGCGGTGACGGCCGGCCGGCCGTGCGCCCAGTCGGACTCCTCGCCGCCGAGCAGGGCCTCGGCGAGCAGCGCGGCGGCCTCGTCGGGGTCGGCGGTACCGCCGTAGAGGTCGAGGTCGTGGGGCGAGGAGGGGTCGGCGATGCGGATGACGACGTCGTACGCGTCGTCGTCGCCGAGCGGCGCGCCGGCCGCCCCGACGACGACGACGGCGGCCCTGCCGGCGAGCGCCTGCAGGCACAGCAGCTCCGCGACGGGGCCGGTGACGCGGTCGGTCACCACGTTGCCTGCGGGGCCGACGGCGAGTAACCCGGTGCCGAGAAGGCCGGCCTCCAGGGCGATGCCGCCGCCGCGGTAGACGTGGGGGTTGCGCTTGTCGTCGGGGGCGGCGCCGATGCGGACCTGGCCGGTGACGAGGTCGTGCGGGTACGCCCGGCGGCCGATGTCGCGCAGCCCGGAGGGGTGCGGGCAGGCGGCGGGCCCGTCGTAGCGCACGGAGTCGGCGAACGCCTTGAGCCGCTCGGGCCGGGCCCGCGCGGACTCCCAGGCCCGCGCTATCCGGGCCAGGTCGACGTCGTTCATGACCCCGCTCCGCGCCGCCGTGCCCAGCGCCTCCGCCTCCGCAACCAGCCCGGCCGCGCGCAGCTCGGGCCACGCCACGGGATCGTCGGCCTCGGCCTTCTCGGGATCGGTCTTCCCGGTGGCGTCTCCCTCCAGGGGGACCCCCCGCCACTTGGCGGTCAGCACCTCACGCCACTTCCCAAAACGGCTCAGGGGGTACAGCAGAACCGCGAGGACGACCCCGTACAGGGTGTACACGAAGACCGCGGCGAGAAACTCGTTCCAGCCGTTGGTCCATGACAGGGGCAGCATTCCGACGATCCCCCGCAGCAGGGGCACCGCCCTGGTCAGGAGAAGAAGCACCACGACGAACGCCGCCACGCCCGTCAGCGCGGCTTCCATCGCCGGGCCACGGGCCACGGCGAACCGCCGGTACAGCTCCGGCCAGCCACCCGACCGGCCGCAGACGTACACGAGGGCCGCGAACACCAGCGAGTCGTACAGGTCCCTGGCGACCGACGCCGCGCGCTTGTCCCGCCGGCCGCCTTCTCCCTCCCACCAGCTGTCCGGTGTGAACCAGTCGAGCGGCGCGTCCAGCATCCCGAACAGGAAGACGCCGTTGCGGTAGAACGACCACGCGATCAACCCGAGGATCACCGACAGTGCTGCGGCACCCAGGAGCTGGCGCTCGGAGAGGCGGTCGGGGTCCTCGGGCTGGCGCGGCACGTGACCGTGGCGCCAGATGCCCGGTGCCGCGTCGGGCCGGCTCTCCCGCATCCACGCCAGGAACGGGGCGCCCGGGTCGCTCACCGCCCCGTACCCGGGCCCGGCCCCGTACCCCGGCCCGGGCTTCTCCGCGGACGTGCCCGGGCGCTGCGGAGGCACGGGCGGCACCGGCGGCACGCGCGGCAGCGGCGGCACGTCGGGCCGGCCCCTTCCGTCGGGTCCCGCCTGCCGCGGCCCGAGCCGGCCGTCCTCGCCCATGTTCCGCTCTTTCCTCCCGCGGGCCCCGACCCCGGGTCCGGCCCTGACCTTGCATCACCGCGCCCAGCCCGCCGCAGACCGGCAACTCGGCACCGTCCCGCCCAACTTAGCGCCTCCCGCCCACCGACCCGGTGCCCGTCCGGATCCCGCCTCAACCGCCGCCGTCCGCCCGCCGCCGGGCGGCGGCCCGCACCACCCGTTCCTCCGGAGTCACACATCCGTCCCCCACGTCGTCCTGAAGGCATGAGAAACACCGACTCCGGGGGACCCCGCTCCACGACCGACGACGCCGCCTCCGCTCAAGGGAGGCGGTGACGGTGCCGCAAGACGACGGCCTCGCCCGGGCGTTCGAGAAGGAGCGTCCCCGCCTCCTCCGTGTCGCCTACACCACCACCGGCTCCCTCGCCGAGGCCGAGGACTGCGTGCAGGAGTCCTGGCTGCGGTTGCGCCGCGTGCCCGACCCCGGCGCGATACGCGACCTGCGCGGCTGGCTCACCACCGTCGTCGGCCGGCTCGCGCTCGACGCGCTCGGCAGCGCCCGCTCCCGCCGCGAGCGGTACGTGGGCACCTGGCTCCCCGAGCCGCTGGTGGAGCCGGCCGTCGCCGGGACCGCCGGGACCGCCGGGAGCGCCGTGCCCGACCCGGCCGAGCAGGTGACGCTCGACGAGTCGGTGAGCATGGCGCTGCTCGTCGTGCTGGACGAGCTGTCCCCCGCGCAGCGCACCGCCTTCCTCCTCCACGACGTCTTCGGGCTGTCCTTCGAGCGGGTCGCCGAGGTCGTCGGCCGCACCCCCGGTGCCGTACGCCAACTGGCCTCCCGGGCCCGGCGGCACATCGAGCAGAGCCGCCCGCCCGCGCCCGCCCCGCGGGCGGAACAGCGGCGGCTGGTGCACGCGTTCGCCGCCGCCTGCCAGGAGGGCGACCTGGAGGCGCTGGTGCGGGTGCTCGACCCGGAGGTGACGTGGCGCGGCGACGGCGGCGGGCTGGTGGCGTCGCTGCCGGGAGCGGTGCGGGGTGCCGACCGGGTGGCGCGCGGGCTGGTGTCGTTCGGCGGCGGGGCGCTGCCGCCGGGCACCCTGCGCGTGGTCACCGTCAACGGCGCGGCGGGGCTGCTGCTGTACGGGCCGGAGGGGGAGGTGTCGGTGGCGGCGTTCACGGTCGACGGCGGCCGGATCACGGCGATCGACGTGCAGCGCAACCCGGAGAAGCTGACGTCGGTCCGCTTCCCGGAGGCGTGAGCCGGCACCGGCCGCCGTACGCGCGTTCCCCCACCCCACCCGCCCCGGTCCCCCGCTCACCCCACCCCTGTCCACCGTGGACAAGGCGACACGGCACACCGCTCCCCCGCGGAGCATGCCCCCGTCGCGTGCCCGGGCCTAGCCTGCGGGGGAGAGCATCGTCGTCCGGACCCGGAGGAGATCCCCCATGACCAGCGCTTCCGCCACCGCAGGCGCCGCGCTCCCCCAGGAGCGGCGGCTTGTCACCCCGATTCCGGGGCCGAAGTCCCAGGAGCTGATGGCGCGCAAGAACGGCGCCGTCGCGCAGGGCGTGGGCACCGTGATGCCGGTGTTCGCCGCCCGCGCCGCCGGCGGCGTCGTCGAGGACGTCGACGGCAACCGCCTCATCGACTTCGGCGCCGGCATCGCCGTCACGTCCGTCGGCAACAGCGCGGAGGCCGTCGTACGCCGCGCGTCCGCGCAGCTGGCCGACTTCACGCACACCTGCATGATGGTTACGCCGTACGAGGGCTACGTGGAGGTCTGCGAGCAGCTCGCCGAGCTGACCCCGGGGGACCACGCCAAGAAGTCCGCGCTCTTCAACTCCGGCGCCGAGGCCGTCGAGAACGCCGTCAAGATCGCCCGTTCGTACACCGGCCGGCAGGCCGTCGTCGTCTTCGACCACGGCTACCACGGCCGTACGAACCTCACCATGGCGCTCACCGCCAAGGACATGCCGTACAAGCACGGCTTCGGCCCCTTCGCGCCGGAGATCTACCGCGTGCCCGTCGCGTACCCGTACCGCTGGCTGACCGGGCCCGAGAACTGCGCCGAGGAGGCCGCGGCGCAGGCCGTCGACCTCATCAGCAAGCAGGTCGGGGCCGAGAATGTGGCGGCCATCGTGATCGAGCCCATCCTCGGCGAGGGCGGCTTCATCGAGCCGGCGCCCGGGTTCCTGCCGCGGATCGCGCAGTTCGCGAAGGACAACGGCATCGTCTTCGTCGCGGACGAGATCCAGTCCGGCTTCTGCCGCACGGGCCGCTGGTTCGCGTGCGAGGAGGAGGGCGTCGTACCCGACCTCATCACCACCGCCAAGGGCATCGCCGGCGGCCTGCCGCTGGCGGCGGTCACCGGCCGGGCGGAGATGATGGACGCCCCGCACGTCGGCGGCCTCGGCGGCACGTACGGGGGCAACCCGGTGGCGTGCGCCGCGGCGCTCGGCGCCATCGAGACGATGCGCGAACTGGACCTGAACGCGAAGGCCCGGCGTATCGAGGAGATCATGAAGGGCCGGCTGACGGCGCTGCAGGAGAAGCACCAGGCCATCGGCGACGTGCGCGGGCGCGGCGCGATGCTCGCCATCGAGCTGGTCAGGCCGGGGACGAAGGACCCGGACGCGCAGCTGACGGCGGCGCTGGCCAAGGCGTGCCACGCGGCGGGGCTGGTGGTGCTGACCTGCGGGACGTACGGGAACGTGCTGCGCTTCCTGCCGCCGCTGGTGATCGGCGAGGATCTGCTGGCCGAGGGGCTGGACATCCTGGAAGGGGCGCTCTCGCGGAACGCGTGAGGCAGGCGGTACGGGCACAGCGGCGCCCGGGCAGGGTGCCGGCCCGTGCTGCGGAGGCCGAGCCGGCGTCGGTTCCGGAGCCGGGGTTCGTGCCGGAGGGCGCACCCGCGCCGGCGCCGCGGCGGCGGTCCGGCGCGGCCTGGCCGGTCCTCGGCTGCGCCGTGCTGTACGGGCTGCTCGCCTGGCAGGTCGCGGTGGACGGGCCGGTGCGCGAGCTGGACGAGCGCACCGGCCCCGCGCTGGCACGGCACGCCCCGGCGGGTGCGGGGCTGCTGGCGGACCTGGGCGGGGTGTGGGCCGCGCTGCCTGTGCTGGCGGCGGCGATGCTGTACGCGGTGTGGCGAACGCCGGAACGGGCCGCTCCCGCCGCCGCGGCCGGACCGCCGCGGCCCGGGGGCGGGGGACGCCCCGGGCCGGTGCCCGACCGCGTACACCGGCTCCTCCGCGGTCTGCTGCGCGGTCTCCTGTACCGCATCCCGGCGGGCGTCCGGGTCCCGCTGCTCGCCGGCGCCGCCGCGTTCGCCGTGCTGCCCGCCGTCGTACTGCCGCTGAAGTCCGCCCAGGCCCGGCCGGGCCCCAAGGGCCCCCTCGCCGACGACTACGCCGGCTTCTTCCCCTCCGGCCACGCCACCACCGCCGCCGTCGCCTACGGCGGCGCCGTGCTGCTCCTGCTGCCGCTGCTCCGCTCCCGCGCCGCGCGCCGGCTGCTGGCCGCCGCGGCGGGGGCGCTGGTGGCGGGGGCGGGGATGGGGCTGGTGTGGCGGGAGTACCACTGGCCGCTGGACGTGGTGGCGGGGTGGTGCGTGGCCGCGGTGCTGCTGGCCGCCGCCCGGTACGGGGCCGCCCGGCTCACGGCGTACGCCGCGGGCGGGCTTACTCCGGACCGGCAGGACCGGCCGGACCGCCGGGACGGCCGGGATCCGCACGCCCGCCGGAACCGCCGGGTCCGGCAGGGCCGGCGGGACCGGCAGGACCGGCAGGACCTTCAGAACTGACCGGACCTCCCGGCCGGGCCGAACCGGCCGCACCGCCCGCGCCGTCCGCGACGCGCGCCGCCGCCTCGTGCATCGCCAGTTCCAGCACCGCCGGATCCGTCAGCCGCCCGCTCCCGTCCGGCGGCACCAGCCACCGCACCCCGCCCGTCGACCGCCCCGGGTAGGGCACCACGATCCACGTCCCGTGCCCCGCGCTCCGTACGCCCGTACCGATCCACCGCGCCGCCGTCCCCGGCGGAACGAAGAACCCGAGCCGCGCGTCCGTCACGTCCGCCAGCACCGGCCCGGGCCGCCCGGCGAGCCGGGAGACCACGTCCAGCGTGGGCCGCCCCAGCTCCCCCGGCAGGATCAGCACGTCCCACACCCGGCCGGCGGGCAGGAGCGACACCCCCAGCGGGTTGCGCTCCCACTCCCACCGGCAGGTCTCGGGCTCGGGCGCCGCCGACACCAGCCACTCCACCGCAGACTTCGCCCCCGCGTCAGTCATCACGATCAGTCCCTCGCCTCCGTGGCGGCGGTCCCCGCTGGACCGGCCGTCGGTGGAGAGAGGGGGCAGGCGGGCAATCCTTATGCGGCTTGAGGGGAAACGTTCGTGTGGCCCCGGTCACAACGGGCGTCGGGGCGGGGGCCGCAGCGCGCCGGGAGGGCGGCGCCCCGTCAGGCGGTCCGCCCGTCGGTGCGGCCGTCGAGGTCCTTCCACCAGTACGCGTACTCGTACTGGCCGCCGGGAGCCACCTCGAACTCGACCTCCGACAGCCCCTCCTCCGTCTCGAAGCGGTACGTGGCGATCGCGACGCGGTCCGCGGAGAGGATGAGCGGCAGCCCGTCGCCGCTCTCCTGCTCCAGATACTCGCCGTTGGTGCCGACCTCGTAGGCGTTGACCTCGCCGTTCGCCAGGGCCGCGTCCGCGCCGGTGCCGTTCTCGACCCGGACGTGCACCTCCAGGAGGCCGCCCGGGACCGGCCGGGCGTCGAGGGTCACTTCGAGCCCGTCGTCGTACGCGATGGTCTCGCCGGCCTCGACCGCGCTGTCGGTCTCGGGCGAGACGGGGGCGAAGTAGTCCATGGCGAGGACGACGAGCAGGATGCTCATGCCGACGCCCACGACGGCCGCGACGCCGCCCAGCCAGATCCCCCACAGCCCGGACGCCCGGTTGCGGGCCTCGCCGCGCCGGACGCGGCGGACGGCGGTGACGCCGAAGCCGACGGCGAGACCGCCGAGGACGACGGCGAGGGGGCTGAGGAGCAGGGTGAACGCCAGCGTGGCGCCGATGATCCCGAGGGTGAGCGCCGCGATCCCGGCGCCGTTGGCCGGCCCGGCGGGCGGCACCCAGACGTAGGGGCCGGGGAGGTAGGGCTTCGGGCCGTACGGGCCCGGTCCCGGCGCCGGCTGCGGGCGCAGCCAGCCGGGGGCAGCGGGTACGGGCGGGCCGCCGTCGGGTGCGGGGAGGAGCGCGGCGTCCGGAGCGGGTGGCGCCGGGGCGGCGGCCGCGGGTGCCCGGCCTGCCTC
>NZ_BAAAPF010000357.1:0-6999 GCF_039531005.1 Streptomyces synnematoformans | reverse complement strand
GCGCGGGTGGTGGCCCAGCGCTCGGCGGCGCTGACAGCGCTCGCGGGTACGGGCGACGGGGCGGTGCCGGCCGCCGCCGGCGGCGGTGGGGCGCCGGAGGGCGTCACGGTGCCGGCGCACGGCCCGGGCTCCGGCTCCGGCCCGGGCCGGGACGACGACGACACCTCCGCGGACGCCGAATCCGGCACCGGCACCGACGAGCCCGACGACCCCGAGCGCGCCGCCCAGCTGGCCCGCCAGCGGGCCGCCGTCGCCGCGAACCGCGCGCGCAAGGAGCGCGACTCCGACCCCGTGCGCCGCGGTCTGCGCCAGTCCGTCCTTGTCGAGAGCCTTCTCGCCGTCGTACTGCTCTCCATCGTCACCCTGCTGACGGGCACCCAGCCGGGCCGGGCCGAGACCGAGCAGGCCGCGGCCGAGGCGGCGCAGCAGCAGCCGGCCGGGCCGGTCAAGGTGGAGGTCCCCTACGACACCGGCGGCCAGGGCGGCGCCGGGACCGTGGAGGTCACCGCCGACCCCGGGCGGGCCGGCGACAACCAGCTGCACATCTACGTCACCGACGCCAACAACCAACTCCTGAACGTCCCCGAGCTGAAGCTCTCCTTCACCCTGGAGGAGAAGAACATCGGCCCGCTGGACGTCACCCCCACCCCCGTCGAGAAGGGGCACTGGGCCGCCACCGGCGTCCAGCTCCCGATGGCCGGGGAGTGGACCCTCCGGCTGACCGTGCGCACGTCGCCCATTGACCAGGTGACAGAAAAGAAGAAGTTGACGATCCCGTGAGTTCCCCGCGTTCCACCAGCACCAAGAGCACGAAGCACACCGACACCACCGATAACGCCGACAGCGCCGACAGCACCGCCGAAGCCCCCCGGCACCCGGTCTCCCGCCGCCGCCTCGTCGGCACCGCGGGGGCCGCCGGGGCGGCGGGGCTCCTCGCCGGCGGCGCCTCCGGCGCCGTGGCCGCCGAGGCGCTGCGCGACGAGGCACCGACGCCGCTGACCTCGATCGGCGCGAACGGAGTGCCGTTCCACGGCCGGCACCAGGCGGGCATCACCACCCCGCTGCAGGCCGCGGGCCACTTCGCCGCGTTCGACCTCGCCCCCGGCGCCGGCCGCGCCCAGGCCGCGGCGCTGCTCAAGCGCTGGTCGGACACGGCCCGCGAGCTGAGCGAGGGCAGGGCCGCGGCGGACGCGACGGGCAGCGCGCGCGACGCGGGGCCCGCCGGGCTGACCGTGACGTTCGGCTTCGGACGCACGTTCTTCGACCGCACGGGCCTCGCCGACCGGCGCCCCGCCGGGCTCGAACCGCTGCCCGCGTTCTCCGCGGACGCGCTGGACGCCCGGCGCAGCGACGGCGACCTGTGGCTGCAGATCGGCGCGGACGACGCGCTCGTCGCGTTCGGCGCGCTGCGTACGCTCCAGCGCCGGGCGGGCGACGCGGCTGTGCTGCGCTGGCAGATGAGCGGCTTCAACCGCACGCCGGGCGCCACGGACCGGCCCCGTTCCGCACGCAACCTCATGGGGCAGGTCGACGGCACCAACAACCCGAAGCCCGAGGACCCGGACTTCGCCGGGCACGTCTTCGTGCCCGCCAGTGGGGGTACCCCCGCCAGTGGGGCCGTAGCCGGCGGGGGAAGTGCGGAGTGGCTGGCGGGCGGCTCGTACGCGGTGTTCCGCCGGATCCGGATGCTGCTCGACACCTGGGACCACGTGTCGCTGGAGCGGCAGGAGCGGGTCATCGGCCGCCGCAAGTCCGACGGCGCCCCGCTGTCCGGCGGGGAGGAGACGACGCCGGTCGACATGAACAAACAACTCCCGGACGGGTCGCTCGCCATCCCGGGGGACGCACACGTACGGGTGGCGGCGCCGGAGTCGAACGGCGGGGCGACGATGCTGCGCCGCTCGTTCTCGTACCACGACGGCTATCTGGACACCCGGGACGGGCCGGTGCCGGACGCGGGGCTACTGTTCGTCGCGTGGCAGGCGGATCCGCTGAAGGGCTTCGTGCCCGTCCAGCGCAAGCTGGACCGCGGCGACGGGCTGTCGCGCTTCCTGCGGCACGAGTCGAGCGGGCTGTTCGCGGTGCCGGGCGGGGCGGCGGCGGGCGAGTACGTGGGCCAGCGGCTGCTGGAGGGCTGACCGGGGGCATCCGCATGATCGTCCGTTACCCGGACGGGCACCCCGCGCCCCGCGCCCGTGGGTATCGTGGCCGTCTCGCCGACCGTGCACGAGGAGCCGCCGCCATGTCCGCCAGCCGCTTCACCTATCTCGGCCCCGAGGGCACCTTCACCGAGGCCGCGCTGCGCACACTCCCCGAGGCGGCGACACGCGAGCTGGTGCCGATGGTCTCGGTGCCGGCGGTGCTGGACTCGGTGCGCAGCGGGGAGGCCGCGGGCGCGCTGGTGCCGATCGAGAACTCCGTCGAGGGCGGCGTCACCGCCACGCTGGACGAGCTGGCGCTCGGTGCGCCGCTGATGATCTACCGCGAGGTGCTGCTGCCGATCGCGTTCGCCCTGCTCGTGCGGCCGGGGACGCGGCTCGCGGACATCAAGACCGTCACCGGGCACCCGGTGGCGCAGCCGCAGGTGCGGCGCTGGCTGGCCGCGCACCTGCCGGACGCGGTGTGGGAGTCGTCGGCGTCCAACGCCGACGGTGCGCGGCAGGTGCAGGAGGGCCGGGTGGACGGGGCGTTCGCGGGCGAGTTCGCCGCGTCGGTGTACGGGCTGGAGCCGCTGGTCTCGGACATCCACGACGCGGAGAACGCCGAGACCCGGTTCGTGCTCGTCGGCCGCCCGGCGCGGCCGGCGGCGCCGACGGGCGCGGACAAGACGTCGGTCGTCATCTGGCTCGGCGACGACCATCCGGGCGCGCTGATGGAGCTGCTGCAGGAGTACGCGGTGCGCGGCGTCAACCTGCTGCGCATCGAGTCGCGGCCGACGGGCGAGGGCATCGGGCGCTACTGCTTCTCGGTCGACTGCGAGGGGCACATCACCGACCGCCGGGTGGGCGAGGCGCTGATGGGGCTGAAGCGGGTCTGTCCGCGGGTACGGTTCCTCGGCTCGTACCCGCGCGCGGGGCTGTCGCCGGCGGACGTGCAGCAGCTGCGGCCGGGCACGTCGGACGCGGACTTCACGGAGGCGTCGGACTGGCTGACGCGGAGTCTGGACGGCCGCGCCTGACCTGGGGTCTGTGCACAGTTCACAGAGTTATCCACAGGGGGTGGCGGTTGCCTGTGCATAACTTGGACGCCCGGACGGGCAATGTCGACAAATCTGTCTAGTGACTGATTCCGGGCGTACAGCTGCTGAGATGCTTACTCGTCACGGCAATTCCCTTGATCCACTCCAAGGCGGTAGGCAATTCCGCTCCAAAGGGTGTGTAGTCGGGGCGGCAACGGGGAATTTCTGCGCCAGCACCGGCCGCGCGGAACGATCTTCCCCGGCTTCCACAGGCCGCCCGCCCCGCCTGTGGATAACTTTCGGAATCCGCGGCCACCTGTGGAAAAGGGTTCCCCAACTGCCGTGCGCGCCACAGACTTCGGCGGATCCAGGCAAGCCTTATGTCCTAATTGCACCATCCCGCACCTTTTCTACGCGCGCCGGAAAACAAGGCCTGCGAATCGGGTCTATTCGCCGCAAAACGCCGAGAAATCCACAGCGGTGGAAATCAGCTTCGAGCCGGTCCGCGGACCCCGGTAACCTGGCTCCGTGATTGACCTTCGCCAGCTCCGTGAGGACCCCGACCGAGTGCGCGCGTCGCAGCGCGCCCGTGGAGAGGACGTCGGCCTCGTCGACGCGCTGCTCTCCGCCGACGAGCGGCGCAGGTCGTCCAGTACCCGCTTCGACGAGCTGCGGGCCGAGCAGAAGCAGCTCGGCAAGCTGATCCCGCGCGCCCAGGGCGAGGAGAAGCAGGAGCTGCTGCGGCGCACCGGCGAGCTGTCCGCCGCCGTCAAGGACGCCGACGCCGAGCAGGACGAGGCCGCCGCCGAGACGCAGCGGCTGCTCCTGCGCCTGGGGAACGTCGTGCATCCCGACGTGCCGGTCGGCGGCGAGGACGACTTCGCGCTGCTGGAGACCGTCGGCACCCCGCGCGACTTCGCCGCCGAGGGCTTCGAGCCGCGGGACCACCTGGAGCTGGGCCGCATCCTCGGCGCCATCGACACCGAACGCGCCGCCAAGGTCTCCGGCTCGCGCTTCTACTACCTGACGGGCGTCGGCGCCCTGCTGGAGCTGGCCCTGGTCAACGCCGCCGTCGCGCAGGCCACGGCCGCCGGCTTCACCCCGATGCTCACCCCCGCGCTGGTCAAGCCGCGCGCCATGGAGGGCACCGGCTTCCTCGGCCAGGCCGCCGAGGACGTGTACTACCTGGAGCGCGACGACTTCTACCTCGTCGGCACCTCGGAGGTCACGCTCGCCGCCTACCACATGGACGAGATCATCGAGGCCGACCGGCTGCCCCTGCGCTACGCCGGCTTCTCGCCCTGCTTCCGCCGCGAGGCGGGCTCGCACGGCAAGGACACCCGCGGCATCATCCGGGTGCACCAGTTCGACAAGGTCGAGATGTTCTCGTACGTCGCCCCCGAGGACGCGGAGGCGGAGCACGCGCGGCTGCTGGAGTGGGAGAAGCAGTGGCTGTCGGCGCTCGGCCTGGCGTACCGGGTGATCGACGTGGCGTCGGGCGACTTGGGCGCATCGGCGGCGCGGAAGTACGACTGCGAGGCGTGGATCCCGACGCAGGGCAGGTACCGCGAGCTGACGTCGACGTCGAACTGCGGGGAGTTCCAGGCCCGGCGGCTGTCGGTGCGGATGCGCGACGGGCAGGGCCAGAAGAAGTCCGCGCGCCCGCTGGCCACGCTGAACGGGACGCTGTGCGCGGTGCCGCGGACGATCGTGGCGCTCCTGGAGACGCACCAGCGGCGGGACGGCTCGGTGGCGGTGCCGGAGGTGCTGCGGCCGTACCTGGGCGGGCGCGAGCTGCTGGAACCGGTCGCGAAGTGAACGCCCCCCTGCCGTACCGGCTCGTCGCGACCGACCTCGACGGCACCCTGCTGCGCAGCGACGAAACGGTCTCGCCGCGCACCCGCGCCGCCGTCGAGGCGGCGTGCGCGCGGGGCGCGGCGCACATCGTCGTCACCGGCCGCGCCGTGGCCTGGACCCGGCACATACTGGACGGGCTGGACTACGACGGCCTGGCCGTCTGCGGCCAGGGCGCCCAGGTGTACCACGCGGGTGAGCACCGGCTGCTGACCTCCGTGACGCTCGACCGGCGCCTCGCCGCCGACGCCGTGGCCAAGCTGGAGGCGGAGGTCGGCGAGATCGCGGTGGCCGCGAGCACGGACGGGCTCGCGGGCGAGGTGCTCTTCGGCCCCGGCTTCCGCGCGGTGGCGGCGCGGGAGGACCTGCCGGTCCGCCGGGTGGCGGACCGGGACGAGCTGCTGGCGCAGCCGATCGGCAAGCTCTACCTCCAGCACCCCGAGCTGGACGACGACGCGCTGACGGCCGCGGCCCGCGAGACGGTCGGCGACCTCGTCGGGGTGGTGCTCGCCGGCGCCGACACCGTCGAGATCCTGCCGCACGGGCTCACCAAGGCGACCGGGCTGTCGCTCGCGGCGCGCCGGCTCGGCGTGACGGGGGCGGAGACGATCGCCTTCGGGGACATGCCGAACGACATCCCGATGTTCCGCTGGGCCGGGCACGGGGTGGCGATGGCCGGGGCGCACCCGGAGCTGGTCGCGGTGGCCGACGAGGTCACGGCGTCGAACGACGAGGACGGCATCGCGGCGGTGCTGGACCGCGTGTTCGGATAGGCACCGTACGCCGCGGCCGGGGCCGTCGCCGGGGCTTACGGCCGTGCACGTACGCGCGGCCGGGCCCGTGGCCAACGCGGCCCGGCAGCCGTCCGGACATCCGGTGACGGGGAATCAGCCGGGCGGCCCCACGGGGCCGTTGGGTCCTGAGTAGGATCTGGGTTCGCTCCGTGCAGGGGGCATCCGATACGGGGATCCAGCGAGGGGGACGGCGGCATGGACGTGGGCGGGCTCGACCGGATCCTCAGGCCGCTGGGCGCCGACGACCCCCGGACGGTGGCCGGTTACCGGCTGGCCGGCCGGCTCGGCGCGGGCGGCATGGGCAAGGTCTACCTGTCGTACACGCGCGGCGGCCGGCCCGTGGCGATCAAGGTGATCCGGCCGGAGTTCGCCGACGACCCGGAGTTTCGCCGCCGTTTCGCACAGGAGGTGCACGCGGCGCAGCGCGTCCAGGGCCTCTACACCGCGCCGGTGGTGGACTCCGACACGGAGGGCGACCAGCCCTGGCTGGCCACGGCGTACGTGACCGGCCCCGCCCTGGCCGACGTGGTGACGGAGGAGCGTCCGCTGCCGCTGGACAGCGTGGTGCTGCTCGTCGCCGGGGTGGCGGAGGCGCTGACCGCGATCCACGGCGCGGGGGTGGTGCACCGGGACCTCAAGCCGTCGAACGTCCTGCTGGCCGCCGACGGCCCGCGCGTCATCGACTTCGGCATCGCCCG
This sequence comes from Streptomyces synnematoformans, assembly GCF_039531005.1. Taxonomy (NCBI): domain Bacteria; kingdom Bacillati; phylum Actinomycetota; class Actinomycetes; order Kitasatosporales; family Streptomycetaceae; genus Streptomyces; species Streptomyces synnematoformans. Next base: position 475 of record NZ_BAAAPF010000357.1, on the reverse strand, counting down.
CGCCGCCGACGCCACCGCACTGACCGGCAGCGGGCTGCTGATCGGCACCCCGGCGTTCATGTCCCCCGAACAGGCGGCGGGCCGCAAGCTCACCCCGGCCACCGACGTCTTCGCCCTCGGGCAGGTCGCGGTCTTCGCCGCCACCGGGCGGCCGGCGCACGGCGAGGGCCCCTCGCACGCGGTGGTCTACCGGATCGTCCACGAGGAGCCCGACCTGACCGGGGTGCCGGACGTCCTGCGTCCGGTGGTGGACCTGTGCCTGGGGAAGGACCCGGCGGAGCGCGGGGCGCTGGCGGAGATCATCCGCGCGTGTGAGACGGCGGGCGGGCAGACGCAGCTGCGGATCGGGGAGGGGTGGCTGCCGCCGCCGGTCGCCGCCGAGATCACCGAGCGCACCCGCGGGGTGGCGGCGCCACCGCCGCCCGCGGCGACCCCGCCGCCGGCCGAGGCGGCCCCACCGCCGGTCGTGGGCCCG
>NZ_BAAAPF010000356.1:0-7013 GCF_039531005.1 Streptomyces synnematoformans | reverse complement strand
CCGCGGCGACGCCCTCGCCGGCCGCCCAGCGGGCGCGCAGCACCTCCGCCAGCCAGGCGCGGGCCGCCTCGAAGGGGGCGCCGGGCTCGTCCCGTACCGCCCGGGTCTGTTGTCCGGCCGCGGCGCCGGCCGCCGTCGCCGCCGTCATGTCCGGTCGCTCCAGCGGAAGACGCGGAACGCCACCGCCCCGAACACCGCCGCGAATGCCACCAGCCCGCCGCACGCCACCGCGACGTCCGCGCCGCCGCCCGCGTCGGTGAGCGCCGCCGACACCCCGTCGTTGAGGTGCCGCAGCGGCAGCACCCAGCTCATCGCCTGCATCCACGACGGCATGGCGTCCAGCGGGTAGAACGAGCCGGACAGGAACGCCATCGGCACCATCAGGAAGTTCGCGACCGCCGCCACCGCTTCCGGCGTACGGGCGTAGGAGCCGACGATCGCGCCCAGCGCCAGGAACGCCGTGATGCCCAGCACCAGCACCGGCACCGCCAGCGGCCAGCCCGCGGCCAGTTCGAGGCCCATCACCGGCAGCAGCGCCACCGCCACGAACAGCACCGCCTGCACCAGGCCGATGCCCACGGCCAGCACGTAGCGCGAGCCCAGCACGGCGGACAGCGGCGTCGGCGTCATGCGGATGACCCGCAGGATGTCGTCGCGGCGCCACTGCATCAGCACGAAGCCGACGCCGAAGACGGCCGCGTTGCCGACGCCCCAGGACAGCACCCCGGGCGCGATGTACGCGATGTAGGGCCGGCCGCTCTCCGCCACGTCCTGGCCGTGGAAGATCAGCCCGAAGACGACGAGGAAGAGCAGCGGGAAGGCGAAGGTGAAGAACAGCGTGGTCTTGTCCCGGGTGTACGCCCGGTAGCCGGCCTCCGCCAGCGCGGAATAGGCACTCATGGCACGTCCCTACGGATGTCGTCGTCGGCGGCGGGGGTCAACTGTCAGTCCTGGCCCGTGAGCTGGAGGTAGACGTCCTCCAGGCTGGCCGTGCGGGTACGCACCCCGTGCAGCCCCGCGGCCTTCTCCACCGCGGCCAGCACCGGCCCGGCGTCCTCGGTGCGCAGCACCAGGGCGTCGGACTCGCGGGTGACCTCGGTGACGCCGGGCAGCACCCGGGCGTCCTCCTCGCTCAGCCGCTCGGCGGGCACCAGCAGCCACACCGCGGAGCCGCCGCGCGCGACGAGCCGGCCGGGGGTGTCCAGGGCGGTGACCCGGCCGTGGTTGACGATCGCGACGCGGTCGCACAGCGCCTCGGCCTCGTCCAGGTGGTGGGTGGTGTAGACGATGGTGCGGCCGGCCCGCTTCAGGTCCCGCAGCACCTCCCACAGCGCCCGCCTGGCCTGCGGGTCGAGCGCGGCGGTCGGCTCGTCCAGGAAGATCAGCTCCGGCCCGTGGACGAGCGCCGAGGCGATCGCGAGGCGCTGCCGCTGCCCGCCGGACAGGTTCTCCACCCGTACGCCCGCCTGCTCGGTGAGGCCGACGAGCGCCAGCGTACGGTCGGCGGCGGCGCGTTCTGCCCGGTAGAGCGCGGCCATGGTCTTCAGGTGCTCGTACGCGGTGAGCCGGACGAAGAACGCCGAACTCTGCGTCTGCACACCCAGCCGCGGCAGCAGCTCCGGGTCCCGGGGCCAGGGCCGCCGGCCCAGCACCTCGACCGTGCCGCCGTCGGCCTCCCGCAGGCCCTCCATGATCTCGATGAGCGTGGTCTTGCCCGCGCCGTTGGGGCCGAGGAGGCCGAAGAACTCGCCGCGCCGGACCGTGAACGAGACCTCGTCCACCGCCCGCACGTCGCCGTAGCTCTTGCGCACCGCCGCCAGGCGGACGGCCGGGGGCTGCCCGGCGGGGTCGTCGGTGTCGGTCACGGAGGTCTCCTTCGCGGGTTCTGCGGGAGCGTGGGTCATCGGCCTACGCCGCCAGCACCACGGCGCGGACCAGCAGCACCAGCACCACCGCCAGCGCCGCGACCGTCAGCGCCGTGCCGGCCGCGTAGCCGAGGTAGGCGGCGCGGGCGCGGCGCGGGTACGCGGCGGCGTCCGGGGAGCGGCGCAGCGCCAGGGAGAGGTACGTGCGGCTGGACTCGACGAGCCGCAGCCCGCCGAGGAGCTGGCAGGCGATGGTGTACCCGTCGAGCGGCGGCAGCGGCACGAGCATCGCCGCGGCCTGCAGCACGCCGAGGAACAGCAGCCCGGCGAGGCCGTCGCGGGTCGCGCCGTCGGGGGCGAGCAGCCACCAGCAGCAGAACGGCAGCAGGAACAGCAGGTTGGCGACCGCCCCGGCGGCCGCGATCACGATGCGGTGCCGGCGGCCGGGGAGGAACATGTAGTCGTCGACGGTGCAGTACATGATCACCACGGGCAGCCGCCAGCGGAGCCCGATCTCCCGGACCCGGCCGCCGTGGTGCCGCGCGGCGACGCCGTGCGCCAGCTCGTGCAGCGCGGTGGACAGCCACAGCGCGGTGGCCACGGCCGCCAGCAGCACCGGCTGGGTGAACACGGCGGCGGCGCCGTCGATCAGCTCGCCCGGGTGCAGGGCGAGCACCAGCAGCATCGCGCCGAGCGCCGCCAGCAGCACGGTGCCCCAGACCGGGCCGAGGAGGAAGCCGGTGGCGCGGTGCAGCCGGCCGGCGGTGCCGTGGGCGTCGGCGACGAGCCGTACGCTGCCGGCGAGCAGACCCCGGGCCGGCGCCGGCCCCGGCCCGGCTGCGCTCTCGGAGCCCTCGGAGCCCTCGGGGCGCTCCGGGCGCGGGGCGCCGTCGAGCAGGCCGTGGCCGCCGAGGAGCTGGAAAAGCCGGCCCCAGTGCGCGTCGCCGAGCCGCTTGCCGAAGGCGGCCGCGTACTCGCCGCCCAGCTCCGCGACCGTACGGGAGCCGTCCATCCGTACCATCAGGAACCGCTCGCGCGGCCCCACCTCGAAGGACTGCCCGGTGGCGGTGTCCTTGACCAGGTGCACGGTACGGGGCCCGTGCAGCAGCGCGTCGCTGACGAGCACCCCGGGGCGCAGCCGGGGCTGGTGGGCGGCCAGCGCCTCCCTGGTGCTGCTCACCGCACGCTCCCGGTGACCGGCTGCACCGGCTGGGGCCCGGCGGCCCGCGCGTGCAGCGCCCGGGCGAGCACGTGCGAGAGGTACGCCTCGTCCTGGATCGTCACGTGCAGCCGGTTGTTGGTCATGTGCATGTACGGGGACAGCAGCCGCTCCAGCGCCTCGTCGGGGTCGTCGACCGGCTCGTCCTTCGTGCCGTCCCAGGACCGGAAGACCAGCTCGCCCCGCTCGGCCAGCGCCACCACCCGGCCGCGCAGCTCCCGGCAGTGCTCCGCCCAGCGGGCCAGCAGCGCCGGCAGCGTGCCCTCGCCCGCGGCGGCGGCGCGGATGCGGCCGTGCCAGGTGAGCAGCCCGGGGGCGACCTCGTCGGCCTTGCGCTCGTACTCGGCGCTGCCGATGAAGCCGGTGTCGGGGAACGCGCGGTGCCAGAAGGTGTAGTAGCGGTCGAGGAAGTCCGCGAGCCGGTCGTCCGCGGGCAGGAAGGCGGTCGACATGATCAGCATGAGCTGCGCGGACGTGCCGAGCAGCACGGTGCGCAGGTGCAGGTTCTTGTCGCGCAGCGCGTCGCACACCAGCTCGCTGGAGCGGACGAAGTGCCACTCGGCGAGCGCCACGCCGGCCGGGCCGCCGTACTTGCCGTACTCGGGCTCGTACGGCAGCCAGGCGCGGGAGTTGTTGGGGCGCAGGTTCATGCGGCCCTCGGGGTCGGTGTAGTCGACGCGGTCCTCGGGGCGGAACTCGATGTCGAAGAGCTGGTTGTAGAACTCGTTGAGGAAGCCGGAGTCGACCTGGTAGAGCGCGGGCCGCTCGGCGAGGAAGGCGTCGACGGCGCGCTCCGCGCGGGTCCGCACCTCCGCCTCCTTCCCAGGGGAGGAGGGAAGGAGGCGGAGGCGCACGTGGGGGCCTTCGAGCCAGTAGTTGAGGAAGAACCAGCGGTGCAGGAGGCCGTCGTCCTGGAGTTCGCGGACGAGCGGGCGGACGCACTGGAGCAGCAGGGGGACGGGGTTGGCGGCGTAGTAGATGTGCAGGGCCTGCCAGGCGCCGGTGGCGGCGGCCTCGGCGGGGGCGGCCTCGGCGGGGGCGGCCTCGGCGGCGGGTGCGGGCTGGTCGGTCACGGGGTCTCCCCTTCCGCGGTGGCGGCCGCGGGGGCCGTCTCCACGGCCAGCTCCACGACGTGGCCGCCGTGCTCGGTCGTCAGGTACGGGCCGTCCTCGTCGGGCAGCGCCTCGCGGAACGTCACGCGCGCCGCGTCGCTGCGCAGCAGGCCCTCGAAGGCCAGCAGCGACAGCGGGCTGTCGAAGTCGACGTACTGCGGCTTGGCGCCGGTCGCGCCGCGCGCCGCGTCGTCCTTGACCATGGCGTACACCCGGGCGGGCAGCCCGTGCCGGCGGCGCCAGCGGTGCCAGGCCAGCAGCCAGCCGCCGTCCCCGGTGCCGGCGGCGCGGGGCGGCAGGGCGGTGGCGGGGGCGCGCCAGGAGCGGCGGGCGAGGACGAGGCGGCCGTGGCGTACCCGCGGGCGGTGGGTGACGCCGTCGTCCGGCTCACCCTCGGGGACGCCGGCCCAGACGTCGACCGGGGACATCGAGGTCGGCGAGAGCAGGAGCAGGGTGCGCGGGATCTCGGGGAGGGCCAGCGGCACGAGGTAGCCGAGGTAGACCGGCACCACCTCGCGGCCGAGCCGGGCGGAGCGCAGCACCAGCCGGTCGGTCGCGGGGTCGTGCTCCAGGCTGAGGTCGTCCAGCGCGATGCGGTTCTCCGGCGGCACGGAGCTGGTCTCGCCGGGGCAGACGATCTCGTAGTCGGTCAGGCGGCCGTGCAGGTTGAGGTTGCTGGTCACGGGGCCGCCGGTGACCTCGGCGAAGACGGCGCCGGGCGGCTGGAGTTCGCGGGCCCGGGCGCGCAGCCCGGCGGAGAGGCCGCGGTCGGCGGTGCCGGGTTCTTCGGGGGTGCCGGGGGCGTCGGGGGTGCCGTCGAAGCAGTGGGTGAAGCGGCTGAACGGGAAGTGCAGCCCGCCGTACGAGCGGTTGAGGACCACCAGCGGCTCGGACCCGGCGAGCTGCACGTGGTGGCTGTGCAGCGCCGGCTCCGCCGGCAGCGCCGCGAGCCGGTCGGCGACGGCGTCGAACAGGTCGGCGCCGAGGACGAGTTCGGCGCCGGCATCGGTGCCGGTCGCGGTGCGCTCGTGCTCGGCCCAGCGGTCCCGTACCCCGGCGTGGAACGCGCGCCGCGCGTCGTCCAGCGCCCGCAGCTGCGGCAGCCCGAGCCAGTTCTCCTCCGGTACGTACTCCCCCTGCGCGTCGAACGGCGTGCGCCGCGAGGTGAACGACAGGTACTGGTCGAAGAAGTCCTCGTGGAAGTCGTGGATCAGCTTCAGCAGGTCCGTGCAGCGCCCGCCGGCGCCGTAGCGGGCGAGGAAGAAACCGCGCAGCGTCAGCCGCTGCGGCAGCGTCAGGTCGAACGCGGGCAGCACCCGCTCCACCGCCGCCAGCGGCCCGGCCAGCGCGTCCACCAGCCCGGCGGGCGCGGCGGGCGCGCCGGGAGCGGCGGCGGCGGTGCGGCGGGCCGTGGCCGTCACCTCCGGCACCGTCGTGTCCTCGTACAGCACCGTGCGCGGCACCCGGGGCTGCGCCACACCCAGCTCCCGCTGGATGTCCGCCAGCCCCCGGCGCAGCCCGCCCAGCAGCTCCCGCCGCTCCGCGGGCGACGCGGCGGGGTAGCGGGCCAGCAGGTCCGCCGGGCCCTCCAGCGCGGCGGCCACGTCGTCGGCCCACGGCCGGTCGAGACCGCGCAGCGCCCGCTGGAACGCGCGCAGCGGGTCGGTGTCGTGGGCGCCGAGGTCGAGGCAGGGCACCCGGACCATGCCGACGTCGAGCAGCGCGGACAGGTACTTCTCGACGGCCTCGCGGTCGGCGTCGAGGTCGGCGCCGAGCCAGTCGGCCAGCTCCCCGTAGCGGACGGTCTCCCGCTTCTCCAGCAGCCCGAGCATCCGCTCCAGCACGCCGCTGCGGCGCAGGAAGAACAGCTGGTCCTTGACGGTGTCGAAGGTGACCGCGGTGTCGTCGTCGCCCGCGGTCACCCAGCGGCGCACGTAGCGCACCCGGTCCTCGTCGCGGCCCCAGCCGGGCGCGGGCGCGACGGGGAGGTCGGCGCGGCGGCGGGGGTCGGCGAGGACGGCGGCGGCGAGGCGGCCGACGGCGAGGACGTTGAGGCGGGGGTGGCTGCGGGGGGTGTACGGGCCGGTGATGCGCAGCGCGGCGGGGTCGCCGGCCCCTTCGCCGGCGGGGGCCCCTTCGCCGGCGGAGGCGGCGTCCGTGAGCCGGCCCAGGGCGACGGAGGTGAAGGCGGCGAACGGACTCGTCTTGCACGCCGTGCGGTAGAGGTACGCGAGCAGCGAACGCTCCACCTTCCGCGTCCGCTTGTCGGTCCGCGCCGGGTCCGAGCCGGCGAAGGCGTCCAGCTGCGCGTCGAGCACCGGCGAGGCCAGCAGCACGCCGCCGCGCAGCCGGTCCTCGTCCAGGGTGGCCCGCAGCGCGCCGCGGGTACGCAGGAGTTCGGCGGTCAGCAGCTCCTCGCCGGCCGCCAGGTCGTCGTCCAGCCGGGCCCGCAGCTCCAGCCAGCCGCGCAGCGGCTCGGCCACCTGCGGGGCGAGGCCGGCGACGAGCGTGAGCGCGGCCCGGGGGTCGGCGGGCCGGCGCCCGTTGAACACCTCCCGGCGCAGCCGCAGCAGGTCGCGCCGCACCCGCTCGTCGTCGCGGCCGGCGACGAGGTCGTACAGCCGGTCCGCGAGCGGCCCGGCGAGGTCGCCGAGTCGGGCCTCGGCGGCGAGCACGCCGTCCGCCCAGTCGCGTACGGCCGGTGAGCGCAGGGCGCGTACGGCGTCGGCGGGCATGCCGGCGATACGGGCGAGAAAGCGCGGCCCCAGCGCGGCACCGCCTGCGGTGCCGCCCGCCGCGGGCGCGTCGGAGGGCCGG
>NZ_BAAAPF010000355.1:0-7029 GCF_039531005.1 Streptomyces synnematoformans | reverse complement strand
CTGATGGCCCCCGACCCGGACACCGTGGCCGCCCTCGCGCCCCAGGTCGTCGACGTGCTCACCGGCACCGCGGAACTCACCGTCGCCGGCGCCCTGCCGCGCCGCCTCGCCGCGCTCCGCGACGCCGACCGCCGGCTGACCCGCACCGCCGCCGGCAGCGCCGCCGCCCTGGCGGAGGGCGCCGGGCTGTCGGCGCTGGTCTGCGGGCTGACGGTGGTCGGCGCGGCGGCGGCCGGGGCGCAGGCCGTGCACGACGGGCGGCTGCCCGGCGTGTGGCTGGGGGTGGTGGTGCTGGGCACGCTCGCGGCGTTCGAGGCGGTGAACGGGATGCCGCTGGCGCTGCAGCAGCGGTCCCGGGTGCGGCGCAGCGCGGCCCGGGTGGACGAGATCCTCGACGCGCCGCCGCCGGCCGCGGAGGGTACGGGGCGGCCGCCGGCCGATCCGTTCCCGGTCGCGCTGACGGGGGTCTCGGCGCGGCACCCGGGGCAGGAGGGGCTGGCGCTGGACGGCGTGGACCTGCGGCTGACGCGGGGGCGGCGGGTGGCGGTGGTGGGTGCGTCCGGGTCGGGGAAGACGACGCTGGCGCACGTGCTGCTGCGCTTCCTGGACCCGGTCTCGGGGACGTACCGGCTGGGCCGTCCGGACGCGGCGGGCACCGCTCCCGGTTCGGAGCAGCGCTCTCCCGCGAGAGCACCGCTCGCGGGCGAGAGCACCGCCGACGCCCTCGGCTGCGACCCCGACGCCGTACGCCGCCTCGTCGGCCTCTGCGCCCAGGACGCCCACCTCTTCGACAGCACCCTGCGCGAGAACCTCCGCCTCGCCCGCACCGGCGCCACCGACAACGAACTCCGCGCCGCCCTCGCCGCCGCCCGCCTCCTCGACTGGGTCGACACGCTGCCCCGCGGCCTGGACACCCCGGTCGGCGAACACGGCGCCCGGCTCTCCGGCGGCCAGCGCCAGCGCCTCGCCCTGGCCCGCGCGCTGCTCGCCGACTTCCCCGTGCTCGTCCTCGACGAACCCGCCGAGCACCTCGACCTCCCCACCGCCGACGCCCTCACCGCCGACCTGCTCGCCGCCACCGAGGGCCGTACGACGGTGCTGATCACGCACCGGCTGACGGGGCTGGCGGCGGTGGACGAGATCGTGGTGCTGGAGCGGGGGCGGGTGGTGCAGCGCGGGTCGTACGCGGAGCTGGCGGAGGCAGAGGGGCCGTTCCGGCGCACGCTGCTACGGGAACGGGCGCAGCCCGCCCCGTACCCGGACCGCGCCGCTGACCCGGACGCCGGGGCGGGCGAGGGCCCGGACGCGGCGGATGCGCCGGATGCAGCGGATGCGCCGGATACGTCGGGGACACGGGCGGCACGGGCGGCCGGAACGGGCAATCCCGACTTTCCATACCAAGAGCCGCTTATTACCCTCAGGACATGACCGCCGCCGACTCCATGGACGCCGCCGCCCGCGCCACGCGCGGACTGCAGGGCGTCTCCAGCGAGCTGGCCGAGCGCGTGACCCAGCTGCTCGCCGCCATGCGGTCCATCGGCACCGGGTTCCAGCTGCACCCCACCCTCGACGTGATCGCGCAGACGGCGGCGGAGCTGGCGGGGGCGCGGTACGCGTCGATCGTGGTGATCGACGAGCAGAGCGGGGACCTGGACGAGTTCGCGTCGTACGGCGTGGACGAGGTGGACCGGGCACGCATCGACGAGATCCCGGACGAGCCCGGGACGACGCTGACGGTGCCGATCGACGTGGACGGGCGGTACTTCGGCGACCTGGTGCTGTCGGAGAAGCGCGGCGGCGGGCGGTTCCGGGACGACGACCTGCACCTGGTGCGGGTCATCGCCACCGAGGCGGGTATCGCGATCGGCAACGCGCGGCTGCACCGGGAGACGCGGCAGCGGGAGCGCTGGATCGACGGGGCGCACGCCGTCACGACCGCGCTGCTGTCGAGCACGGACGCGCGGGATGCGCTGGGGGTGATCGCGGAGCAGGCGCGGGGGCTCGCGGACGCGATGGCGGGGGTGGTGCTGCTGCCGCGGGCGGGGGCCGACGTCGGCGGTGCGGGCGGTGCGGGCGGTCTGGGCGGTCTGGGCGGTCTGGGCACGGTCGGCGGTGCGGGCGGCGTCGGCAGTACCGTCGGCAGGCGCGGCGGCGGCCGGCGGCGGGGGGCGGAGTGGCTGGAGGTCGCGGCCGTGGCCGGGGAGGGGGTGGCGGACCTCGTCGGGATGGCCCTGCCCTCGTACAGCCCGACGGTGCAGGCGCTGCTGGCGGGCAAGGAGGTCTTCCTCGACGACGCCGGCGCCGATCCGCGGGCGGTGAGCGAGGTCGCGCGGCGGTTCGGGCCGTGCATGATGCTGCCGCTGCGGAGCGGGAAGCGGGTGCTCGGCGCGCTGTCGCTGCCGCGGGCGCCGGGCGGCCGGCTGTACACGGAGACGGAGAAGCAGTCGGCGACGCAGTTCGCGGGGCAGGCGGCGCTGGCGCTGGTGCTGTCGGAGGCGCAGCGCGACCGGGAGCGGCTGGCGGTGTACGAGGACCGCGACCGGATCGCGCGCGACCTGCACGACCTGGTGATCCAGCGGCTGTTCGCGACGGGCATGCAGCTGCAGGGGGCGAAGCGGCTGGAGCGGGCGCCGGAGGTGCGGGAGCGGATCGACGCGGCGGTCGACGCGCTGGAGACGACGATCGAGGAGATCCGGGGCACGATCTACGCGCTGCAGCAGGAGCCGGAGCAGGCGCCGACGGGGGTGCGGGCGCTGGTGCTGCGGGAGGTGGCGACGGCGGCGGCGCCGCTGGGGTTCCAGCCGTCGACGAGCTTCGTGGGGGCCGTGGACGAGCGGGTGGACGAGCGGATCGCGCGGAACCTGCTGGCGGCGCTGCGGGAGGGGCTGTCGAACGCGTCGCGGCACGCGGGGGCGGGGCAGGTGGGGGTGGTGGTCGACGCGACGGCGGAGCTGGCGGACGGGCGGGACGCGGTGCGGCTGACGGTGGCGGACGACGGGCGGGGGCTGTCGCCGGCGGAGGGGCGGCGGAGCGGGGTGCGGAACATCGAGCGGCGGGCGGAGGAGCTGGGCGGCCGGGCGACGTACGGGGCGGGGCTGGGGGAGTGCGGCGGGGGCACGTCGCTGATCTGGGAGGTCCCGCTGGAACCGCCGGCCGGCGAGGCACCGGGCGGGGCGGAAGGCCCGGGGGCGGAAGGCCCGGGGGCGGACGCGGCGTAGAGGGTGGGCGCAGAGCGCCGCTCCCCCCGTCACACCCCGTGCAGCAGCTGCTCGATGACCGCCGCGACCCCGTCCGCCTCGTTCGCCGCCGTGCGGTGCGTCGTCGCGGCCAGGACCTCCGGGTGCGCGTTGGCCATCGCGTACGACGTGCCGGCCCACGTCAGCATCTCGATGTCGTTCGGCATGTCGCCGAAGGCGACGACCTCACCCGCCGCTATCTCCCGCGCCGCGCAGTAGCGCGCCAGCGTGCTCGCCTTGCTCACGCCCCGCCCGCTCACCTCCAGCAGCGCGCTCGGCGTCGACCGCGTGAACTCCCCGTACGCCCCGGCCCCCGCCCGCGCCGCACCCAGGAACTCGTCCGCGCCGCGGCTCGGGTGGAACGCCAGCAGCTTCAGCAGCGGATCCCCCGCCCGCGCCCCGTCCTCCGCGAGCAGCTTGTCCACCGGCGCGATCTGCCCCTGCTCCCGGTGCAGCGCGTATCCCGGTTCGCGGCCGAAGCCGCCGGTGTACTCGACCGCGAACGCCGTCCCGGGCGCCGCGGCGCGCAGGAAGTCGACGACCGCGCGGGCGTCGGGGACCGGCAGCGGGCGGACCTCGGTCAGCTCCCCGCCGCGGTGCAGGTCGACGACCGCGGCGCCGTTGGCGCAGATGGCCATCCCGTGCCCGTGCACGTGCTCCGCGACCGCGTCCATCCACCGCGCCGGCCGGCCCGTGACGAACACCACGGCCAGCCCCGCCGCCTCCGCCGCGGCGAGCGCGGCGATCGTGCGGACGGAGACGGTCTTGTCGTCCCGCAGCAGGGTGCCGTCGAGGTCCGTGGCGATGAGCCGGGGCCGCGGTCGGGGGCCGGACCCGGGCCGCGGCCCGGGCCAGGGGCGGGACCCGGGATCGGGGGACGGCGGGAGGGGGGCGGCGGCGTCGGTCACCCGGCCATCATCGCGTACGGCCGCAGAAGACCGCACGCGCGTACGGACGTGCGGGCAGGAGGGGCGTAGGCACACGCGGGCGTACGGGCAGGAGGGGTGTACGCACATACGGGCGTACGGACGGCACCGCACAGCGCAGCCGGAAGCGCACCTCCGCCCCCGCCGCACCCCCTCACCCCACCGCCGCCAGCACCTCCCGCACCACCGGCCCCGCGTCCCCCGACCCGCTCTCCGCGTCCTCCACCACGCACGCCACCGCCACCCCGTCGCGGTACGCCACCAGCCACCCGTTGTTCGGCCCCGTCGCCGTCACCTCCGCCGTCCCCGTCTTCGCCCCCACGTCTCCCGGCAGCTCCGCCAGCACCTGCGCGCTGCCCTCCGTCACCGTGTCCCGCATCAGCCGCCGCAGCTGTTCGACGACCCCCTCCGGCAGGGCCTCGGCGGCGGCCGTAGCCGTGTCCCGTTCCCCCGCCACGATCACCGGCTGCCGGAACGTCCCCGTCGCCGCCGTCGCCGTGACCGCCGCCATCACCAGCGGGTTCGCCCGCAGCCGCCCCTGCCCGAAGAGCGCCGCCGCCTTCTCCGTCTCGTCGCCCGGCACCGGCACCTCGCCGTCGAAGGACGGCACCCCCGTGTGCCACACCTCGCCGATGCCGAAGTAGCGGTGCGCGAAGCCCGTCATCTCCTCGTTGCCGAGGGAGTCGCGCAGTGCGACGAAGGCGGTGTTGCAGGAGTGGATGAAGTCCTCGCGGAAGGTCGCGCCGGGGATCTCGGAGGTCTCCACGTTGTGGAACTGCTTGCCGACCGTCAGGTACTTGGGGCAGTCCACCGTCGTCTCCGGGCTGACCGCGCCCTTGTGCAGCAGCGCGGCGGTCGTGACGATCTTCCAGGTGGAGCCGGGGGCGTACGTGCCCTGGAAGGCCCGGTTGAAACCGGTGGCCGGCGAGTTGGCCGCGGCCAGCACCTCGCCGCTGTCCATGTCGAGCGCGACGAGCCCGGCGTTGCGCCCGCCGACGTGCCGCGACAGCGCCTCCTCGGCGGCGCCCTGCAGCTCCGCGTCGACCGTCGTACGCAGCGGCCCGTCCCCCGCGTCGCGCCGCGGCCCGAAGCGCGCCTCGGTGCTCCGCACGTCGCCGGTGTGCCGGTCGACGACCTGCACCGCGCCCTGCGGCTGGCCGCCGCCGAGGCCGAGCACGCCGGCCAGCGACGGGTGGTCGGCGGCGGAGACCGCGGCACCGTCGCGGTCGACGGCGGCCAGTTCCGCCGACTCCTCCCGTACCAGCCGGAACTTCTCCGTCTCCGTCAGCTTCGGGTGCATCGCCCCCAGCTCCCACCGCACCCGCCAGGGGCCGTCGTCGCCCGCGCGGGTCAGCGGCAGGGTCGCGTCGTACGTCCAGGTGCCGAGGCCCCGTACGGGCATCTTCGCGGTGTACGTCACCCGCGCTCCGTCGTCGCCGTCGGCCCGCGCCTCCCCCGCCGTCAGCTCCGGGTCCTCGATCTCCAGGCCCTCCGTGAAGCTCACAAGACTGCGCTCCGCCTGGGCCGGCGAGTCCGTCAGCCGGGCCGCCGCGCCCATCCGTCCGGCCTCCCAGCCGTCGAGGAACCGTTCGGCCGTCCGCCGCGCCCCGGGGTCCGCGGTCCCGCCGGACCCGTCGTCCGTACCGCCGTCGAGCGGGCCCGCCCAGGCCCAGTAACCGCCGCCGGCCAGCACCACCGCCACCACCGCGAGCACCGGCCCGCGCCGGTGCCGGCGGCGATGCCCGTCCCCGTACCCCGCCCCATGTCGTGTCATGCCCGACAGCAGACCAGCCGCGCGCGCCCTCAGTCCAAGACCAATATCCTCATCGAGCCGATAAGCGATTCACTATCATTCCTGTTCATGGACCTCCTCCGGCATCTGCGCTACTTCAGGGCGGTCGCCGAGGAAGGGCACTTCGGCCGCGCCGCCGAGCGGCTGCGCATCGCCCAGCCGTCGCTGTCCCAGCGCATCCGCCGCCTGGAGCGCGAGCTGGGCGTGCGGCTCTTCGACCGCGGCAGCCAGGGCACGGCGCTCACCCCCGCCGGCCGGCTCGTGCTAACGGAGGCCGACCAGGTGCTCGCCGCCGCGGACCGGCTGGCGGCGGCCGTCGCCCGGATCGGCAGCGGCGCCGCCGGCACGCTGCGCGCCGCCGTGCCGCCGCACCTGGGGCCGGCGGCCGTCGCCGCGCTCATCACCGGCTACCGCGAGCGGTCCCCGGGCGGCGAGCTGGAGCTGCGCGAGCTGACGACGACCGCGCAGGCCCGCGAGCTGGCCGCCGGCACGCTCGACGCGGGCGTCGTACGGCATCCGTGCCCCGCCGCCGGGCTCGCCTTCGGGCCCGTACTCCACCAGCCGCTCGGCGCGCTGCTCGCGGCCACCGACCCGCTCGCCGCCGCCGGCGCGCGGCTGACGGCGGCCGACCTGAACGGGCGCGCGCTCGTTCTCACCCCGCGGGCCGACGACCCCGCACTCCACGACGAGGTGCTCACCGCCTGCGCCCGGCACGGCTGCACCCCGGCCGCCGTCCACGAGGCGCCCGGCGGCGACTTCACCCGCGCGCTCGTCCTCTCCGGCGCCCCCGCCGGCGCCGGCGGCGCCGTCGCCCTGCTGCCCCGTACGAGCGCGGGCCCCGGGACGGTGTGGCGCCCGCTGGCCGGCGAGCCGATCGGGTGGCGTACGTCCGCGGCGTGGCCGGCGGACGGGCACGGCCCGGCCGTGGCCCGCTTCGCGGCGGCCGCCCACGAGGCGATGCGCGACCACGCCGGCATGCGCCCCGCCCGCGCCGCGGCCGTCCACCCCCGCCCCGCATCGGAGTACCCGCTGTGACCCCGCCCCAGCCGCCGTCCCCGCCCCCGCCGGAGCCGCA
>NZ_BAAAPF010000354.1:3592-7059 GCF_039531005.1 Streptomyces synnematoformans | reverse complement strand
CGCGCCCTCGGCTCCCGGCGGGCCCGCGGCTGGCGCCCCTCCGCCACCGGCTGGCGCGCGGCGGCTTACCACCTCGCCGACGTCGTCGGCCGTCAGCACCAGGCCCGTCGCCCCCGTGCAGGAGACGACCATGTCCGCGGCCACCAGCTCGTCCGCGATGTCCTCCACCCGCACCGCCCGGGCCACCGTCCCGTCCGCGGCGGCCGCCGCGGTCTGCCCGGGGTGCGCCTGCGCCGGGATCGCACCCGCCGTGCCCGCGGCAGGCGGCCCCGCGGGCGACCAGCCGCCCGCCACCGCCGACCCCGCGTTGAGGCTCGCCGCCAGGCGCTCCGCGCGCTCGTACGTGCGGTTGGCGATCACCAGCTCCGCCGCCCCGGCCCGCGCCAGCGTCGTCGCCGCCAGCGACGACATCGAGCCCGCGCCGATCACCAGCGCCCGGCGGCCGGCCACCCACGCGGCCACCGGCGCGCCCGCCGCGAGCTGCGCCAGCCCGAACGAGACCAGCGACTGCCCCGCCTTGTCGATCTCCGTCTCGCTGTGCGCCCGCTTGCCGACCCGCAGCGCCTGCTGGAACAGGTCGTTCAGCGTCCGCCCGGCGGTGTGCAGCTGCTGGCCGAGGGCCAGCGACTCCTTGATCTGGCCGAGGATCTGCCCCTCGCCGACGACCATGGAGTCCAGCCCGCAGCCCACCGTGAACAGGTGGTGCACGGCGCGGTCCTCGTAGTGCACGTACAGGTGCGGCGTCAGCTCCTCCAGGCCCACGCCCGCGTGCTGCGCCAGCAGCGTCGACAGCTCGGCGACGCCCGCGTGGAACTTGTCCACCGCGGCGTACAGCTCGATCCGGTTGCACGTGGCCAGCACCGCCGCCTCCGTGACCGGAGCCGCGGCCACCGCGTCCGCGAGCAGCTTCCCGCGCGCGTCCGGCGCGAGCGAGGCGCGCTCCAGCACGCTCACGGGCGCGCTGCGGTGGCTGAGGCCGACGACGAGGACACTCATGCGGGCATCACGGCGGGCACGTCCCCGTCGGGCCCCTGCCCGGTGCGCTTCTTCGCGGCGGCCGCGTTCCCGGCGGCGGTGCCGGCCGCGGTCCCGGCGGTCCCGGCGGTGCCGCGCTCGACGGCGCCGCTCTGCGCGGCGGCCGCGGCGGCCGCCGCCTCGGCGTCGCGCAGCTCGGCCTCCTCGCCGGCCTTGCGCTGCTCGTGGAAGGCGAGGATCTGCAGCTCGATCGACAGGTCGACCTTGCGGACGTCGACGCCGTCGGGGACGTTCAGCACGGTGGGCGCGAAGTTGAGGATCGACGTGACGCCGGCCTCCACGAGCCGGTTGCAGACGGCCTGCGCGGCGCCGGCCGGGGTGGCGATGACGCCGATGGAGACGCCGCTCTCCTTGATGAGCGGCTCCAGTTCGTCGGTGTGCCGCACGGTCAGGCCCGCGACCTGCTTGCCGGTCATGGCCCGGTCGGCGTCGATGAGCCCGGCGACGCGGAAGCCGCGGGAGGCGAAGCCGCCGTAGCCGGCGAGGGCGGCGCCGAGGTTGCCGATGCCGACGATGACCACGGGCCAGTCCTGGGTCAGGCCGAGTTCGCGGGAGATCTGGTAGACGAGGTACTCGACGTCGTAGCCGACGCCGCGGGTGCCGTACGAGCCGAGGTAGGAGAAGTCCTTGCGCAGCTTGGCCGAGTTGACACCGGCGGCGGTGGCCAGTTCCTCCGAGGAGACCGTGGGCACGGAGCGCTCGGAGAGCGCCGTGAGGGCCCGCAGATACAGCGGGAGCCGGGCGACGGTGGCCTCGGGGATCCCTCGGCTCCGGGTCGCCGTTCGGTGAGTTCGGCCAGTTGCCACGGTGCTCCTGACGCTCGTGCGGTGCCGCGTACGGCCCGCCGGGGCGAAACCGCACTGATGAGAGAAGGCTATGCCTTTGTGAACGCGTGCACAAAGATACTGTCCGCTTTGTCCGGGCAAAGTGACGGGCGTCACCCCGTGCCTCACCCCGCGTCTCACGACCGCAGCGCCCGCCGCAGCCGCTCGGGATCCACCCGCCAGAAGTCGTGCTGCTCACCGTCCACGAGCACCACCGGGATCTGCTCCCAGTAGCGGCGGTACAGCTCCTCGTCCGCGGTGATGTCCTTCTCCTCCCAGCCGGCGCCCAGCTCCGCGCACACGGAGACGACCACCTCGCGCGCCTCGTCGCAGAGGTGGCAGCCGGGCTTGCCGATCAGGGTCACGGTCCGGTCGGCGGCGGCGGGCGCGGACGCGCCGGTCTTACGTCGCAGCAGGCTCATGCCTTCGATTGTGCCGCCCGCAAACGCCGTACGGAGCACGCGGAAGCGATCGGAGTCAGACAAAGAGCGAGCAGAGAGCGAGCGGCGGGCGATCGCGGTCCGGCAGCGGCCGGGCGGAGGCGGGCGGAAACCATCCGGGAGTTCACGCGGGCGTCCGCTGGGCCGCAACCCCTCGACACCGGCCGGCCCGCCTCGCACCGTTATGCTCATCGGCATGGCCGCTTTCCGATGGCTCACCGCCCGGCGCCGCGCGACCGCGCGCAGCGTCGCGGCCGGCGAAGCCGCGGCCGAGGCGGCCCGCAAGACCTCGCAGGAGCTGGAGCACGCCACGCAGGCGGAGGCGGAGGCCGCCCTCGCCGCGGGCGCGACGGCGGCCGGCCCGCCCGCGGCGGAGGAAGAGGAGCCGGACTTCCCCGTCCACGGCGACGTGCACGCGGCGGCCTTCTTCGACCTCGACAACACGATCATGCAGGGCGCCGCGCTTTACCACTTCGGCCGCGGGCTGTACAAGCGCAAGTTCTTCCGCACCCGCGACCTCGCCCGGTTCGCCTGGCAGCAGGCGTACTTCCGCCTCGCCGGCGCCGAGAACTCCGGGCACATGGAGGACGCGCAGTCCAGCGCGCTGTCCATCGTGCAGGGCCACCGCGTCGCCGATCTCATGGAGATGGGCGAGGAGATCTACGACGAGTACATGGCCGAGCGCATCTGGCCCGGCACCCGCGCGCTGGCGCAGGCGCACCTGGACGCGGGCCAGAAGGTGTGGCTCGTCACCGCCGCCCCCGTCGAGACCGCGACCATCATCGCCCGCCGGCTCGGCCTGACCGGCGCGCTGGGCACGGTCGCGGAGTCCGTCGGCGGCGTCTACACCGGCCGGCTCGTCGGCGAGGTGCTGCACGGGCCCGCCAAGGCCGAGGCGGTACGGGCGCTGGCCGCCGCCGAGACGCTGGAGCTGGCGCGCTGCGCCGCGTACAGCGACTCGGCCAACGACATCCCGATGCTCTCCCTCGTCGGCCATCCGTACGCCATCAACCCCGACGCGCGGCTGCGCAAGCACGCGCGCGAACACGGATGGCGGCTGCGCGACTACCGTACGGGCCGCAAGGCGGCGAAGGTCGGCGCCCGGGCAGCGGCCGGTCCGGGCGCGGTGGCGGAAGAGGTGCGGGAGCAGGCTCTCGCTGCCGCCCGT
>NZ_BAAAPF010000354.1:0-3584 GCF_039531005.1 Streptomyces synnematoformans | reverse complement strand
CGGCGCGGTGGCGGGCGGCGCCGCAGCGGCGGCCGCCCTGCAGCGCCGCCGCCGCTGACCGATTCCTCCGGGAAACCCACAACACGCCCGTGAACCAGGCAGTTCGTGTCACTTACCGATCAAACTCAATCCGACGGCCGATACTTGAGGGGTCGTCAATAAGCTGTGGATCGGACGGAAACGGTGATTTAAGCAACTGGAGGTAGCGCGCCCGACACGAAGCGTTATTCTCCTCAGACGCAATCCGGTGGAAGCACTGCCTCTGGGAGTCCCGTGTACCCATACGTCGGGGTTGACGCCTCAGGCCTGGCTACGCTGCGCGCGCAGGTGATCGAGCAACTGCGCCTCTTCTCGCCCGCCCTGGCCGTCGCCGGCCCCGCCGCCGCCCCTGCCGCCGGTCCCGCCCCCGGGCCGGTCGCGGGCCCCGCCTACGCCCTCACCGACGGCGGCGCGGCGGTCGGCAGCAGACGGCGGCAGGGCGGCGGCGCGGGCACCCGCGAGCGCGGCGGCCGGCCGGCCAGGCCGAGCCAGCCCTCGACCGGCGACAGCCGCCGCATGATGGACCTGGTCGAGCGCGCCCAGTCCGGGGAGACCGAGGCCTTCGGCCGGCTCTACGACCAGTACGCCGACACCGTCTACCGCTACATCTACTACCGCGTCGGCGGCCGGGCGACGGCCGAGGACCTCACCTCGGAGACCTTCCTGCGCGCCCTGCGCCGCATCGGCACGTTCACCTGGCAGGGCCGCGACTTCGGCGCCTGGCTGGTGACGATCGCCCGCAACCTCGTCGCCGACCACTTCAAGTCCAGCCGCTTCCGCCTGGAGGTCACCACCGGCGAGATGCTGGACCCCAGCGAGACCGAGCGCAGCCCCGAGGACTCCGTCCTGGAGACGCTGTCCAACACCGCCCTGCTGGAGACCGTACGGAAGCTCAACCCGCAGCAGCAGGAGTGCGTGACCCTCCGCTTCCTGCAGGGCCTGTCGGTGGCCGAGACGGCCAAGGTGATGGGCAAGAACGAGGGCGCGATCAAGACCCTCCAGTACCGCGCGGTGCGCACCCTCGCCCGGCTGCTCCCGGACGACGCCCGCTGACGGGCGGCGATCGCCCGTGCAGGTCGCGATACCCGGGGCGCCTCCGCCGACCGGAGTACTATCAACGCCACCGCGTAACCCGACTGCCCTGCCCGTCGTTGAGCGGATAGCAGGGCTTCTTCCGACGCGAGTTGTCCACCCCTGCTCACTCATTCGAGTGAAACGGGTCAAGGAGTACAACTCTGCGGGCGGGACAGGGAGTCCCACACAGAGACCCCGAGTCGACAGGAGGTGCCGCCCGTGATCGGATCCGTATCGGCACACCGGCGGGCCCACGCCTTCGCCCAGGCCCTTGATGAGGAGTCTCGGGCGCAGCAGGCGGAGGCGCTGGCGGCAGACCCCGAGCAGGCGCGCCTGCTCGGCCTCGCGGGACAGCTCGCCGCCGTGCCGGGGCCGGCCCTCGACCCCGAGGTCAAGACCGCGCAGCGGACCCGGCTCATCGCCGCCATGGAGGCGATGCTCGCCGAGGACACCGCGGAGAGCACCGAAGCGCCCCTCATCCCCGCGCCCCGCCGCCGCGGCGCCCACCGCGCGGCCGGCCCGCTGTCCCGGCTCCGCCCGCGCTCCCGCCTCTCCCGCGGCGTGGCCATCGGCGGCGTCGGCGTCGGCGTGGCCGCCGGGGCCTTCAGCGCCGCCGCCGCGGTCAGCTCCGACGCCCTCCCGGGCGACACGCTCTACGGCCTCAAGCGCGGCATGGAGGACCTGCGCCGCGGCATGGCCGACGACGACGCCGAGCGCGGCCGCATCTACCTCGACCAGGCGTCCACCCGGCTGAACGAGGCCCGGCGGCTCATGGAGCGCGACCGCGCCGGCGCCCTCGACGAGGAGTCCGTGAGCGAGATCCGCGAGGCCCTCGACAACGTACGGCACGACGCCGGCGAGGGCCGCCGGCTGCTGCGCGGCGCGTACGACGAGAACGGCTCGCTCGCCCCCATGCAGACCCTCTCCGCGTTCTCCCAGAAGAACGAGCGCAGTTGGCAGCAGCTCCGCGACCGGCTCCCGCCCGCGCTGGGCGAGCTGAGCGACGAGGTCAGCTCGGTGTTCGACGCCATAAAGCAGGATGTCGCCCCGCTGTCCTCGCTGCTGCCCGGCCCCGAGGAGGACTCCACCCCCGGCGGCACCTCGCCCGGCACCGCGGGCACCGGCGGCACGGGCACCGAGCCCGACCCGGCCGAGCCCACCCCCTCGCCCACCGCCACGGCCGAGGGCGAGGTCGGCGACGACGGCGAGCCGAAGCCCAGCGCCACCGAGGAGGACGGGCTGGTCGACGACGGCCTCATCGGCGGCGTCCTGCCCGGAGGCGAGGACTCGGGCGGGCGCGAGACCGACGACAGCTCCTCCCCCACCGAGCAGGAGCCCGGCAGGACGAAGCCGGAGATCACCCTGCCGCCGCTGCTGCCGCTGCCCGACCTGGGCCTCGACATCGGCGAGGAGGAGTAGCGGGGCGGGCAGCGGCCGGGCGGCCTGCGGGGGGGTCAGAAGAAGACCGACCGCCGCTCGACGAGCAGCTTGTACAGCGTGTGCTGGATCGTCTCGCGCACCTGGTCGGTCAGGTTGAACATCAGCATGGGGTCGTCCGCCGCCTCCGGCGGATAGCCGTCCGTGGGGATCGGCTCGCCGAACTCGATGGTCCACTTCGTCGGCAGCGGTACGGCCCCCAGCGCGCCCAGCCACGGGAACGTCGGCGTCACCGGGAAGTACGGCAGCCCCAGCAGCCGCGCCACCGTCCTGGCGTTGCCGATCATCGGATAGATCTCCTCCGCCCCGACGATCGAGCACGGCACGATCGGCGCCCCCGCCCGCAGCGCGGTCGAGACGAAGCCGCCGCGGCCGAAGCGCTGGAGCTTGTAGCGGTCGGCGAACGGCTTGCCGATCCCCTTGAAGCCCTCCGGCATCACGCCGACGACCTCGCCGCGCGCCAGCAGCCGCGCCGCGTCGTCCGCGCAGGCCAGGGTGTGCCCGCCCTTGCGGGCCAGCTGGTTGACGAACGGCAGCGCGAACACCAGGTCGGCCGCGAGCAGCCGCAGATGGCGGTCGGCGGGGTGGTGGTCGCGGACGGCGACCTGCGCCATCAGCCCGTCCCAGGGCAGCGTGCCGGAGTGGTTGCAGACGACGAGCGCGCCGCCGGTGTCGGGGATGTTCTCGACGCCCTTGACCGTCACCCGGAAGTACTTCTCGAAGACCGGGCGGAAGAGCGGCACGAGCACCTGGTCGGTGAGTTCCGCGTCGAAGCCGAACTCGTCGACCTCGTAGTCGCCCGTCAGCCGCCGCCGCAGAAAGCCCAGCGCGTCCGCCGCCCGGCGCTCCCAGCCGCCGCCGAGGAGCCGGGGCAGCACGTCCACGAGGGCGCTCTGCAGGGCGGACGCGACGGCCTCGGCGGCGCCGGCGCCCGGGGGCGCCGTACCGGCCGCCGCAGCGGTGTGCGCCGCGCCGGCGGGGTCGGCGGGGGCGGCGTCGCCCGGCCGCCCGCCTTCCGCGGCGTCCGCCAAGTC
>NZ_BAAAPF010000353.1:0-7062 GCF_039531005.1 Streptomyces synnematoformans | reverse complement strand
GTCGAGGTCGCCGGCGGCGAGGGCGGCCCAGCCCCGCCGCGCCGCGGCGGCGCGGGCGACGGCGACGCCGACGCCGGCGGGGCCGGCGGCCGGGACGGTGGCGAGGGGCTCCTCGGTGGCGGGGTTGACGACGGTGTGCTCGTGCGGGGGTGCGGGTGCTGCTGCTGCTGATCCTGCCAAGGGGTTCGACCTCACATGCGCTCGAAGGACCGGAAGCGTTCCCAGTCGGTGACGGCGGTGTCGTACGCCTCCTGCTCGACCCGCGCCATGGTGCGGTAGTGCCGGACGACGTCCTCGCCGAACGCCTCGCGGGCGAGCGTGCTGCCGCCCCACAGGTCGGCGGCGTCCCGGAGCGTGGCGGGGACGTGCGCGGCGTCGCCGGCGTAGGCGTTGCCGGTGCAGGGCTCGGGGAGTTCGAGCTTGTGCTCGACGCCGTGCAGCCCGGCGGCGATCATCCCGGCGACGGCGAGGTAGGGGTTGACGTCGCCGCCGGGCAGCCGGTTCTCCAGCCGGAGCGAGCCGCCGTGGCCGATGACGCGGACGGCGCAGGTGCGGTTGTCGGGGCCCCAGGCGACGGCGGTGGGCGCGAAGGAGCCGGGGCGGAAGCGTTTGTAGGAGTTGATGTTCGGCGCGTAGAGGAGGGTCAGCTCGGGCAGGCAGGCGAGCTGGCCGGCGACGAAGTGCCGCATGGTCGCGGACATGCCGTACGGGTCGGCTCCCTCGTCGGAGGCGTCGGGGCCGTCGGGCGCGGCGAAGACGGGGGTGCCGTCGGCGTCGCGTACGGACAGGTGGATGTGGCAGGAGTTGCCCTCGCGCTCGTCGTACTTGGCCATGAAGGTCAGCGCCGTGCCCTCCTGGGCGGCGATCTCCTTGGCGCCGGTCTTGTAGATGCTGTGCTGGTCGCAGGTGGTCAGCGCGTCGGCATAGCGGAAGGCGATCTCGTGCTGGCCGAGGTTGCACTCGCCCTTGGCGGACTCGACGGTCATGCCGGCGGCGGCCATCTCGTTGCGGATGCGGCGCAGCAGGGGCTCGATGCGGCCGGTGCCGAGGACGGAGTAGTCGACGTTGTACTGGTTGGCGGGGGTCAGGCCGCGGTACGCGCTGCTCCACGCCTGCTCGTAGGTGTCCTTGAAGACCATGAACTCCAGCTCCGTGCCCACGTACGCGGTCCAGCCGCGGGCGGCGAGCCGGTCGAGCTGGCGGCGCAGCACCTGCCGCGGCGAGGCGGGGACGGGGGTGCCGTCGTGCCAGGCGAGGTCGGCGGTGACCATGGCGGTGCCGGGGTGCCAGGGGATGCGGCGCAGGGTGGCGGGGTCGGGGTGCATGGCGAAGTCGCCGTAGCCGCGCTCCCAGGACGACATCTCGTAGCCGTCGACGGTGTTCATGTCGGCGTCCACGGCCAGCAGGTAGTTGCAGCCCTCGGTGCCGTGCGCGAGGACCTCGTCGAGGAAGAAGGGCGCGGCGAAGCGTTTGCCCTGGAGCCTGCCCTGCATGTCCGTGAAGGCGAGGACCACGGTGTCGACTTCGCCGGCGTCGGCGAGGCGGCGCAGCTCGGGCACGGGCAGCGCGGGGGTGCGTACGGAGTCGGTCACGGCGCGGTCTCCTCTGCTACGGACGTCTTAAGGTAGGCCCGGATACCTTTGATGGGGAAGTAGGCCGGGGCAGCGGGTCGGCGGAGCGGGGGTCGGGAATGCGGGCGTTCACCACCGAGGCGGCCGGCGACGGGCTGCGGACCGTACTGCGTCCGGTGCGCGCGGGCAACGGCTTCGAGGAGGCGCTGGAGCAGATACTGCAGGTGCTGCGGCTGGGTCTGGTGCCGCCGGGCGAGCGGCTGCCCGCGGAGCGGGAGCTGGCCGGGCGGCTGCGGATCAGCCGGGTGACGCTGCGGGACGTGCTGAAGGTGCTGCAGGACGAGGGCCTGGTGGAGAGCCGCCGGGGGCGGTACGGGGGCACGTTCGTACGGGAGCGCACGACCGCGCGCCGGGACGCGCAGGAGGAGTTGCGCCGGCGTACGGAGCGTACGGGCCTGGAGGACGTGCTCCGGTTCCGGGAGGTGCTGGAGACCGGCGCCGCGGAACTGTGCGCCGGCACGGACCTGACGGCGGAGCAGCGGGCGCGGCTGCGCGCCGCCCTGCAGACGACGCAGGACGCGCCGCTGGGCGACTACCGGCGGCTGGACACCCTGCTGCACCTGACCCTGGCGGAGCTCGCGGGCTCGCCGCGGCTCGCGGCGCAGTACGCCGCCGTCCGGGCCACCGTCAACGACCTGCTGGACTGCATCCCGCTGCTGGTGCGGAACCTGGAGCACAGCCAGGCGCAGCACGCCGCGGTCGTGGGCGCGGTGCTCGGCGGCGATCCGGACGCCGCCCGCGAGGCGATGCGGGAGCACTGCGCCGGCACCGCGGCGCTGCTGCGCGGCTTCCTGGGCTGAGCACCGCACGGTTAGGCCCCGGGGCGGGGGCGCCGTAACAGGACGTTCACGCACGGGGCTTGCGCTTGCCACCCCGGCGCCGCAAAGGTATGGGACCGCACCATTACCGCGTCCCCACCGTCCGTTGAGGCAGGAGCGGCACCATGAGCGAAGGCACCGAGTCCCGCACCGCACCTCCCGGCCCCCGGGCCGCTCCCGACGCCGCCCCCGGCTCCCCCTCGGACCCCGTCCCGCCGGACGCCGCGGCCGACGCCTACCTCCGGCGCCGCGCGCTACGCGCCGGCAGCGCCGGGCCGCTGCTCCTCACCGGCCTCGGCGTGGCGTACGTCGTCTCCGGCGACTTCTCCGGCTGGAACTTCGGCCTGGCGGAGGGCGGTTTCGGCGGCCTGGCCATCGCCGCGCTGCTGATGGGCGTGATGTACACCTGCCTGGTCTTCGCCCTCGCCGAGCTGGCCGCCGTGCTGCCCACGGCGGGCGGCGGCTACGGCTTCGCGCGCAAGGCGCTGGGCCCCTGGGGCGGGTTCATGACCGGGACGGCGATCCTCATCGAGTACGTCCTGGCGCCGGCCGCGATCGTCATCTTCATCGGCGACTACGTCGAGTCGCTGGAGCTGTTCGGGCTCACCTCCGGCTGGCCCGTCTACCTCGCCTGCTTCGCCGTCTTCCTCGGCATCCACCTGTGGGGCGTCGGCGAGGCGCTGCGCTTCAGCCTCGTCGTGACCGCCGTCGCCGTCGCGGCCCTGCTGATCTTCGCCGTCGGCGCGCTCACGGAGTTCAGCGCCGGCTCGCTGAACGACATCCCCGTCGACTCCGGCTCCTTCGGCGCCAACTCCTGGCTGCCGTTCGGGATCATGGGCATCTGGGCGGCGTTCCCGTTCGGGATGTGGTTCTTCCTGGGCGTCGAGGGCGTGCCGCTGGCCGCGGAGGAGACCCGGGACCCGTCCCGTACGCTGCCGCGGGCGATGGCCTGGGCGATGGGCATCCTGCTGCTGCTCGCGGTCCTCACCTTCATCACCGCGGCCGGCGCCCGCGGTTCCGCCGCCGTGCAGGACGCGGGCAACCCGCTGGTCGAGGCGCTGCAGCCGGACGGCGAGGCGACCGCGCTCAGCCGGTTCGTCAACTACGCGGGCCTCGCCGGGCTCGTCGCCTCGTTCTTCTCGCTCATCTACGCCGGCTCGCGGCAGCTGTTCGCGCTTTCCCGGGCGGGCTACCTGCCCCGCGCCCTCTCCCTCACCTCCCGCCGCAAGGCCCCGTACCTGGGCCTGCTCGTGCCCGGCACCCTCGGCTTCGCGCTGGCCGCCGGGACGGGGGACGGGGCGCGGATGCTGAACGTCGCGGTGTTCGGGGCCACCATCTCGTACGCGCTGATGGCGCTCTCGCACCTCGTGCTGCGCCGCCGCGAGCCGGGGCTGCCCCGCCCGTACCGCACGCCCGGCGGGGCGGCGACGTCGTCGGTGGCGCTCGTGCTCGCGCTGTCGGCGCTGGTGGCGACGTTCCTGGTGGACAAGTGGGCGGCGGTGATCGCGGGCTGCGTCTACGTGGTGGCGCTGGGGTACTTCGCCCTCTACAGTCGGCACCGCCTGGTCGCGGCGGCGCCCGAGGAGGAGTTCGCGGCGCTGGCCGAGGCGGAGGCGGAACTGGAGCGCTCTACCGTGAGGGAGACATGACGACCCGGCCCCTGATCGGCATCTCCACGTACCTCGTCGACGAGGCCCGGTGGGGCCGGTGGCGGCTGCCCGCCGCCCTCCTGCCGGCCGGCTACCACCGCCTCACCCAGCGCGCCGGCGGCCTCGCGGCGCTGCTCCCGCCGGACGCGCCGGCCCGCGCGCCGGAAGCGCTGCGCCGCCTGGACGGCCTGGTCGTCGCAGGCGGCCCGGATCTGGACCCGGCCCGCTACGGCGCCGCCGCCGACCCGCGCACGGACGCCGCCACCCCGACGTCGCGCGAGCGGGACGCCTGGGAACTGGCCCTGATCGACGCGGCGCTGGCGGCGGAGCTGCCGCTGCTGGGGATCTGCCGCGGGGCGCAGCTGCTGAACGTCGCGCGCGGCGGCTCGCTGCTCCAGCACATGGACGGCCACCGCGACCGCCCGGGCGTCTTCGGCGCCCACGAGGTCACACCGGTGCCGGGCACGCGGCTCGCCGCGCTGCTGCCGGAGGCGGTGACGGTCCCGACGTACCACCACCAGGCGGTGGCGGAGCTGGGCGCCGGCGTGATCGCGTCGGCGTACGCGGCGGACGGGGCGGTGGAGGCGCTGGAGCTGCCGGACGCGGGGGGCTTCGCGCTGGGGGTGCAGTGGCACCCGGAGATGGACGACGACACGCGGGTGCTGCGGGGCCTGGTGGCGGCGGCGGGCTGAGCCCTCCGGGGGGCGGCGGCGCGTCAGCGGCCGGGCTTGAGTGCAGGCGGTACGGGCCTGCCCCGCAGGAGTACGGGGGCACAGCCCGGTGGGGTGCGGGGAGCGGCAGCCTCGGCGGAGTGCCCGGGGCACGGCCCCGGCGTTTGGGGTGCAGGGGCGCAGCCCCGCAGGGGGTCCGGGGGGGCGCAGCCCCGCGCGGGTGCAGGGGCACAGCCCCGCCGGGGTCCGGGGCGCAGCCCCGGCGGGTGGGGAGGGGCGGGTCCGGGGCACCTCCCGACCACCTACGGACCCGCGCCCCGCGTCAGCGCGAGCAGGTCCCGGGCCGGGCCCGAGGGCCGCTGGCCCCGGGGCCACACCGCCCGCAGCGCCCGCGTCAGGTCCAGCCCCGCCACCGGCACCGCCACCAGCCGGCGCGCCGCCAGCTCGTCCGCCACCGCCAGCTCCGACAGCACCGCCGGCCCCGCCCCCGTCACCGCCGCCGACTTCACCGCCGTCGTCGACGCCAGCTCCAGCAGCGGCGCCCCCAGCCCGCCGTGCGGGACGAGCGCCTCGTCCAGCACCTGGCGCGTACCCGACCCCTGCTCCCGCAGCACCAGCGCCGCGCCCGCCACCTCCGCCGGCGGCAGCCCGCTCCGCCGCGCCCACGCGTGCGACGGGGCCACGACGACCAGCAGCCGGTCGTGGCCGATCACCGCGCCGTCCAGCCCCGCGGGCACGTCCGGCCCCTCGACGAACCCCAGGTCCGCCGACCCGGCCCGCACCTGCGCCGCCACCGCCGCGGAGTTCCCCGCCTGCAGCGACACCGCCGTCTCCGGCCGGGCGGCGCGCAGCGCGACCAGCCAACCCGGCAGCAGGTACTCCGCCACCGTGAGGCTCGCCGCCACCCGCAGCCGCGAGTCGCGCCGGGCGCGCAGCGCCTGCGCGCCCGCGTCGAACGCCTCCGCGGCCTCCACCACCCGCCGGGCCCACTCCGTGACCACGCCGCCCGCCTCGGTGAGCCGCGACCCGGCCGGCGAGCGGTGCACGAGCGCGACGCCCAGCTGCCGTTCCATGGACCGGATGCGGGCGCTGGCGGCGGGCTGGCTCACGCCGACGGCCTTCGCCGCGCGCCCGAGGCTGCCCAGCCGGGCGACGGCGAGCAGCAGTTCCAGCGCCGCCAGGTCCGGCACCCGGCGGGCCACCGACGGCTCCGGGGCGCCCCCGGCCTCGTACCCGCTCATAACCCCAGCTTATGGCCCGAGAAGGCGGCGGGGCCTACCGGGCGCCCCCGCCCCCGGCGAGGCTGACACCATGGCCGCCACCACCCTTGTACGCCCCCGCGCCACCGCCCACGTCCGGCACGGGCTCTCCACCCGCGACCTCGGCCCCCAGTGGTACGCCGGCGTCATGGGCACCGCCATCGTCGCCACCGCCGGCACCGCCGTCGGGCTGCCGGCCGCCGCGCTCGTACCCGTGTGGGCGCTGTCCGCCGTCTTCCTCGCCGTGCTCCTGGCCGCGCGCGCCGTGCACTGGGCCCGGCACGCCGACCGCGCCCGCGCGCATCTCGCCGATCCGGCGGTCGCGCCGTTCTACGGGTGCCTGTCGATGGCCCTGCTCGCGGTGGGTGCCGCGACGACGGCCGCGGGCGCGCGGGTGACGGGGACCGGCGCGGCGGCCGCCGCGCACGCCGCGCTGTGGGTGGCGGGCACCGCGGTGGGGCTGGCGGCGGCCGTGGCGGTGCCGTGTCTGATGGTCGTACGCCACCGGGTGCGGCCCGGCGACGCCTCGCCGGTGTGGCTGCTGCCGGTGGTGGCGCCGATGGTGTCGGCCGCGACGGGCCCGGCGCTGGCGGCGCGGCTGCCGGCGGGGCAGTGGCGGGAGTCGCTGGTGCTGGGGTGCTTCGCGATGTTCGGGATGAGCCTGCTGGCGACGCTGCTGATGCTGCCGCTGGTGTTCGCCCGGCTGGTGGAGCGCGGGCCGCTGCCGCTCGCGCTGACGCCGGCGCTGTTCCTGGTGCTGGGGCCGCTCGGGCAGTCGACGACGGCGGCGGGCGCGCTGGCGGACGGCTCGGCGGCGGTGCCGGGGGCGTTCGCGACGCTGTACGGGGTGCCGGTGCTGGGCTTCGCGCTGCTGTGGCTGGCGGTGGCGGGGGCGCTGGTCGTCCGGGCCGTGCGCCGCGGCATGCCGTTCGCGCTGACGTGGTGGGCGTTCACGTTCCCGGTGGGCACGTGCGTGACGGGCGCGGCGAGCCTGGCGGAGCACACGGGGCTGACGGCGTTCCGCGGGCTGGCGG
>NZ_BAAAPF010000352.1:0-7066 GCF_039531005.1 Streptomyces synnematoformans | reverse complement strand
TCTCGCTGCAAGCTTCTGAGGAAGAAGTTGCCCCGCTGCTCACCGAGGGTGTGACGATCGCGGCTCTCAACAGCCGGACCAGCACGGTCATCTCGGGTGATGCCGACGCCGCGCGTGCGGTGGCGGAGGGGTTCCGTTCGCGTGAGTTGCACGTCAGTCATGCGTTCCACTCGCCGCACATGGACGGGATGCTGGATCCGTTCCGCGAGGTCGTCCGCACGCTGACGTTCCACCCGCCGCGCATCCCGCTGGCCGCAGACGCCGACCGTCTCGTGGACCCCGAGTACTGGGTCCGTCAGGTCCGCGAGCCCGTCCGCTTCTCCGACGCTGTCGACGCCCTGCGCGTCGCGGGCGTGACGACGTACGTAGAAACCGGCCCGGACGCCGCGCTGACCACCCTGGCCGCCGAATGCCTCGCCGACACCCCGAGCCTGACCGTCCCCCTTCAGCGCCGTTCCCGCGATCAGCGCCACACCCTCCTCTCCGCCCTCGCCACCCTTCACACTCACCACGCCACCACCCCCGACTGGTCCGCCCTCCTCCCCGACGCCTCCCTCACCGACCTCCCCACCTACCCCTTCCAGCACCGGCACCACTGGCTCGCCCCCGCCGCCACCCCCGCCGACGTCACCCACGCCGGCCTCGGCACCACCGACCACCCCCTCCTCGGTGCCGTCGTCGAACTCGCCGACGCCACCGCCGACGGCCTCGTCCTCACCGGCCGCCTCTCCTTCCACACCCACCCCTGGCTCGCCGACCACGCCGTCTCCGGCGCCGTCCTCCTCCCCGGCACCGCGCTGGTCGAGCTGGCGCTGCACGCCGCCCAGCAGCTCGGCGGCGGCCACGTCGAGGAGCTGACCCTCGCCGTCCCCCTCCGCGTCCCGGCGACCGGCGCGCTCGACATCCAGGTCGCCGTGGGCGCGGCCGACGCCGACGACCGCCGGCCCGTCAGCGTCCACTCCCGCCCCGCCGGCGACCCCGACGCCCCACCGTGGACCCGCCACGCCGAAGGGACCGTCCTCCCCACCCCCGAGCCCCGCTCCGAGCCCCCCGCCGACACCGCCTGGCCGCCGCCCGGCACCCACGCCCTCCACCTGACCGGCGCCTACGAAGCGCTCGCCGAGCGCGGCTACCACTACGGGCCCACCTTCCGCGGCCTCCGCCGCCTTTGGCGGGCGCCCGACGGCGACGACCTCTACGCCGAAGTCGCCCTGCCCGACGACGCCTTCGCCGACGCCGACGCCTTCGGCCTCCACCCGGCCCTCTTCGACGCCGCCCTGCACGCCCTCGCCCTCGCCGCTGACGACACCGGGGCCGACGCACACGACGCGGCGGTACGCCTCCCGTTCGCCTGGTCGGGCGTCCGCCTCCACGCCACCGGCGCCACCACCCTGCGCGTACGGATCATGCCCGCCGGACCCGACACCGTCACCCTGCACGCCGCCGACCCGGCCGGGCAGGCGGTGGTCTCCGTGGACCGCCTGACGCTGCGGGCGACCGCGCCCGACACCGCCGATGCCGGCGCCGCGCCGCAGGACCGCGACATGCTGTTCCGCACGGAGTGGGTGCCGCTGCCCGACGTCCCGCGTACGGAAACGGGCCGTTGGGCGGCCCTGGGCACCGCGCCCTGGGCCGGCTTCGACGGACCCGTACTCGCCGGCCCCGCCGAGCTGGCCGCCGCCGTCACCACGGGCGCCCTCGAACTCCCGGACGCCGTCTTCACCCCCCTCGCCCCCGCCCGCGACCGTGACCCCGAGGCGGCGGAGACGATCCACGCGGCCTGCGCGGAGGCCCTGTCCCTCGTCCGGGCCTGGGTGGCGGAGGACCGTCTCGCGGACGCGCGGCTCGTGCTGGTGACGGCCGGGGACGAGGTGCCGGAGCTGGTACGGGCGCCGGTGCAGGCGCTCGTACGGGTGGCGGAGTCGGAGCACCCGGGCCGGTTCGTCCTGCTGGACCTCGACGCGGTCCCGGACCCCGCCCTCGCCGCGGCGGCGCTGGCCGCCGGCGAACCGCAGGTGGCGTTGCGCAACGGCCGCCTCTGCGCCCCCCGCCTGACCCGCCACCACGCGAACCCGGAGCCCGCCCCGGCCCTCTGGACCGCCGACCCGGACGGCACCGTCCTCGTCACCGGCACCGGCACCCTGGCCGGCCTCGTCGCCCGCCACCTCGTCGCCCACCACCGCGTCCGCCACCTCCACCTCGTCTCCCGCCGGGGCGACCGCGCCCCCCACGCCGCCCGGCTCCGCGACGACCTCACCGCTCTCGGCGCCACCGTCACCGTCACCGCCTGCGACCTGACCGACCCCGGCGCCACCCGCGCGCTGATCGACGCCCTCGACCCCGGCCACCCCCTCCGCGCCGTCGTCCACACCGCCGGGGTCCTCGACGACGCCCCGATCACCGGCCTCACGGAGGACCGCCTGCGCGCCGTCCTCGCCCCGAAGGTCGACGCGGCCCTGCACCTCCACCGCGCCACCGCCCACCTGCCCGACCCTCCGGCCTTCGTCCTCTTCTCCTCCACCACCGCCACCCTCGCCACCCCCGGCCAGGCGAACTACGCCGCCGCCAACGCCTTCCTCGACGCGCTGGCCCACCATCGGCCGCGTACCCGCTCCATCGGCTGGGGCCTGTGGGCGGAGACCAGCGCCCTCACCGCCCACCTGACGGCGGCGGACCTCGCGCGGATGGCCCGCAGCGGTCTGCTGCGGTTGGAGACACCCCAGGCCCTCGCCCTCTTCGACGCCGCGACCACCGGCACGGCGCCCGCCCTCGCCGCCGTACGGTTCGACCCCGCCGCACTCCGCGCCCGCGCCGCCGACGCGACGCTGCCCCCGCCGCTGCGCACCCTCGTCCCCGCCCCCGCCGCCCCGCGCCGCGCCTCCCGCACGCCGGGCGACACACCCCTCGCCGACCGGCTCGCCGGACTCGACGCGAAGGAACGCCGGCAAGCCCTGGTCGACCTCGTGTCCGGCGAGGTCGCGACCGTCCTCGGCCACCCGCCCCACACCCCGATCGAGCCCACCCGCGGCTTCAAGGACCTCGGCTTCGACTCCCTGACCGCCGTCCAGCTGCGCAACCGCCTCGCCGACGCCGTCGGCCGCCGCCTCCCCGCCACCCTGATCTTCGACTACCCGGACCCGCGGGCCCTCGCCGACCATCTAGGCACCGTGCTCCTCGGCACCCGTACCGCATCCGCCCCCGCACCACCGCCGCCCGCCCCCGTCGAGAACGAACCCCTCGCCATCGTCGGCATGGCCTGCCGCTACCCCGGCGGCGTCGCCTCCCCGGACGACCTGTGGCAGCTCGTCGCCACCGGCCGGGACGCGGTCAGCGGCTTCCCCGCCAACCGCGGCTGGGCCCTGCACACCCTCTTCCA
This sequence comes from Streptomyces synnematoformans, assembly GCF_039531005.1. Classification (NCBI taxonomy): domain Bacteria; kingdom Bacillati; phylum Actinomycetota; class Actinomycetes; order Kitasatosporales; family Streptomycetaceae; genus Streptomyces; species Streptomyces synnematoformans. The sequence goes on along the minus strand of NZ_BAAAPF010000352.1, from coordinate 3,690 downwards.
CCCCGACCCCGACCACCCGGGCACCAGCTACGCGCGGCACGGCGGATTCCTGCACGACGCGGGCGACTTCGACGCGGACTTCTTCGGCATCTCGCCGCGCGAGGCGCTGGCGATGGATCCGCAGCAGCGGTTGCTGCTGGAGACGAGCTGGGAGGCGTTCGAACGGGCCGGACTCGACCCGGCGGCGGTACGCGGCAGTGCGACCGGTGTGTTCACGGGCCTCATGTACCACGACTACGCCGCCTGGCTCCCGGAGCTGCCGGACGAGGTCGCGGGCTACGTGGGCACCGGCAACACCGGCAGCGTGGCGTCGGGCCGGGTGGCGTACACGTTCGGCCTGGAGGGTCCTGCGGTGACGGTGGACACGGCGTGTTCGTCTTCACTGGTGGCGTTGCATCTGGCGGCGCAGTCGCTCCGTACGGGTGAGTGCGACATGGCGCTGGCGGGTGGCGTGACGGTGATGGCGAGCCCGGGGACGTTCGTGGAGTTCAGCCGGCAGCGGGGGCTGGCGCCGGACGGCCGGTGCAAGTCGTTTGCGGCGGGTGCGGACGGCACGGGGTGGGCCGAGGGCGTCGGTGTCCTCGTGGTCGAGCGGCTGTCGGTGGCGCGGGCGAACGGGCACCGGGTGCTGGCGGTGGTGCGCGGTACGGCGGTGAACCAGGACGGCGCGAGCAACGGCCTGACGGCGCCGAACGGGCCGTCGCAGCAGCGCGTCATCCGTACGGCGCTGGAGAACGCCCGGCTCACGCCCGGGGACGTGGACGCGGTCGAGGCCCACGGCACCGGCACGGAACTGGGCGACCCCATCGAGGCGGAGGCCCTGCTGTCGACGTACGGGCGGGAGCGCCCGGAGGACCGGCCGCTGTGGCTCGGCTCGATCAAGTCCAACATCGGCCATGCGCAGGCGGCGGCGGGCGTCGCGGGGATCATCAAGATGGTCGAGGCCATGCGCCACGGCGAACTGCCCGCCACGCTGCACGCGGACGAGCCGACGCCGCACGTGGACTGGGAGTCGGGCGCGGTACGTCTCCTGACCGAGCCCCGCCCGTGGCCGGAGGCCGACCGGCCGCGCCGGGCGGCGGTCTCGTCGTTCGGCATCAGCGGTACGAACGCACACGTGATCCTGGAAGAGGCCCCGGCCGCCCGGGAGGACCGGGCGCCGGCACGCCCCCGGGCGCTGCTGTGGCCGCTGTCGGCGAAGACGCCGGGCGCGCTGGCGGCGCAGGCCGCCGACCTCGTACGCCACCTGGACGGCGAGCCGGATCTCCACTCCGCCGATGTCGCGTACACGCTGGCGGTGTCCCGGGCGGGGCACCGGCAGCGCGCGGTGGTGCTGGACGCCGATCGGGCCGCCCTGGCGGCCCTGGCCGCGGGCGGGTCGCATCCCAACCTGGTCGCCGGTCCGGACGCTGTGCCCGCGGCGGGCAAGCTGGCCTGCCTCTTTACGGGGCAGGGCAGTCAGTTCCCGGGGATGGGGCGGGAGCTGTACGAGGGGTTCCCGGTCTTCGCGGAGGCGTTGGACGAGGTCACGCAGGCGATCGACACCCACCTGGACCGTCCGTTGCGTGAGGTGATGTTCGCCGCGGAGGCCGAGGTGTTGAACCAGACGCGGTATGCGCAGCCGGCCCTTTTCGCGCTCGAAGTGGCCCTCTTCCGGCTTCTGGAGCACTGGGGTGTGACGCCGGACTTCCTGGCGGGTCATTCGGTGGGGGAGGTCGCCGCCGCGCACTGCGCGGGTGTTCTCGACCTCGCGGACGCCGCGCTGCTGGTCGCCACCCGGGCTCGTCTGATGCAGGAGATGCCCGCGACCGGCGTGATGATCTCGCTGCAAGCCAGCGAGGAAGGAGTTGCCCCGCTGCTCACCGAGGGTGTGACGATCGCGGCCCTCAACAGCCCGACCAGCACCGTCATCTCGGGCGACGCGGCCGAAGCCCGTGCCCTGGCCGAGCAATTCCGTTCACGTGAGCTGCACGTCAGCCATGCGTTCCACTCGCCGCACATGGACGGGATGCTGGATCCGTTCCGCGAGGTTGTACGGACTCTCACCTTCCACCCGCCGCGGATTCCTCTCGCCGCAGATGCCGACCGTCTCGTGGACCCGGAGTACTGGGTCCGTCAGGTCCGTGAGCCCGTCCGCTTCTCGGACGCCGTCGACGCCCTGCGCGCCGCGGGCGTGACCACGTACGTCGAAACCGGCCCGGACGCCGCCCTCACCACCCTCGCCACCGAATGCCTCGACGGCACCGACCACCTCGCCGTCCCCCTCCAGCGCCGTTCCCGCGACCAGCGCCACACCCTCCTCACCGCCCTCGCCACCCTCCACACCCACCACGCCACCACCCCCCACTGGCCCTCCCTCCTCCCCGACGCCCCCCTCACCGACCTCCCCACCTACCCCTTCCAGCGCCAGCACCACTGGCTCGCCCCACCCGAGGCGCCCACCACCCGCGCCGCCCTCGACTCCTGGCGCTACACCCTCGCCTGGCACCCCGACGACCTCCCCGGCACCCCCTCGCCCACCCTGACCGGCACCTGGCTCCTCGCCACCCCCGCCGGCACGCCGCCGCCCCCCGACCTCGTCGCCGCCCTCGAAAAGGCCGGCGCGTCGACCACCACCGACCCCGACCACCCCGCGGACCTCGCCGGCGTCCTCAACCTCGACCCCGACCCCGCCGCCACCCTCCGCCTCCTCCATCGCCCGCAGCCCGCCCCCCTCTGGACCCTCACCACCCGCGCCGTCCCCGCCTCCCCCCACGACCCGCCCCCCGACCCCGACCACGCCGCCGTCTGGGGCCTCGGCCGGGTCGCCGCGCTCGAACACCCCGAGCGCTTCGGCGGACTCGTCGACCTGCCCCGGGCGCCCGGGCCCGACCACTACGCCCGCCTCGTCCGGCACCTCGCGACCGCCCGCCCGCTCCCCGAGACCCAGCTCGCCGTCCGCGACGACGCCGCGTACGTCCCCCGCCTCACCCGCGCCCCGCACGCCGGGCCACCCCCCGGCACGTACGACTACCGCCGCACCTCCCTCGTCACCGGCGGCACGACCGGCATGGGCCTGCTCGTCGCCCGCCACCTCGCCCGCGCCGGAGCCGACCACCTCCTCCTCACCCACCACCCTGACACCGCGCCGGACACCGGCCGGCTCACCGCCGAACTCACGGAACTCGGCGCCGGCTCCGTCACCGTGACCGGCACCGACCTCGGCGACCGCGACGCCGTACGCGCCCTCCTCGCCTCCGTGCCGCCCGACCGGCCGCTCGCCACCGTCCTCCACACCGCCGAGGCCGACACCTGGTCCCCGCTCGCCGACCTGACCCCCGACGGCCTCGCCGACGTCCTGTCCGTACGCGCCGAAGGGGCCCGGCTGCTCCATGAGCTGACCCGCGAACTCGCCCCGGACCTCGACGCCTTCGTCCTCTTCTCCTCCGTCGCCGGCGTGTGGGGCAGCGCGGGCCAGGGCGCGCACGCCGCGGGCGTCGCCTACCTCGACGCGCTCGCGCACGCCCGGCGCGCGGCCGGGCTCCCGGCCACGTCGATCGCCTGGGGGCCGTGGGCGGACGTATCGGTCGACGTGCCGGACGGCGCCGTGGTCACCGACCGACGGGCGCAGCTGGCGCGCCGCGGGCTGGGCGGGCTGCCGACCGCGGCGGGGCTCGCCGAGCTGCAGCAGGCGCTCGACGACGACGAGAC
>NZ_BAAAPF010000351.1:0-7069 GCF_039531005.1 Streptomyces synnematoformans | reverse complement strand
CGCCCGCCGGCCTGACCGTCGGCGACCGGGCGCGCCCGCCGAACGTCGAGGGCGTACCGCAGTTCGGCTGGCTGCCCCGGGACACCAGGCCCGGGGAGATCCAGACGGCCTACCGGGTGCGGGTCTTCGCCGCCGGCGGCCACCGCGACGGCCCGCGGCCGGTGTGGGACAGCGGCCGGGTCGGCTCCGGACGGCAGTCGTACGTGCCGTACGCCGGCCCCGAGCTGGCGCCCGGCGCCACGTACACCTGGACGGTGCGGACCTGGGACCGGGCGGGGCAGGCGTCGCCGTGGGCACCGCCCGCGTCGTTCGACACCGGCCTCGCCGACGGCGACTGGCAGGCGGAGTGGATCCGGCGGACGACCGGGGAACCGGACGACTACACCCTGGCGCGCAAGGAGTTCGCCGTCGGCGCGAGCCCGGTGGTACGCGCCCGGCTGTACGTGGCGTCCCAGCACCAGTACGAGGCGCGCGTCAACGGCGAGCCGGTCGACCGCGGCCAGGCGTTCAACCACCCCGACCAGGGTTACTACCAGACCACCGACGTCACCCACGCGCTGCGGGCCCGCACTCGGGCGGCCGTCGGCGTGCTCGTCCACTGGTACGGCGGCGGCCAGGGCCGGCCGGCGGCGGCGCCGGGGCTGCTCGTCCGGCTCGTCGTCGACCACGCCGACGGCTCCCGCGAGGTCGTCGTCACCGACGCGTCCTGGCAGGTCGCCCGCGCCCCCTGGCTCACGGCCCCGCGCCGCAACGGCGACGGCGGCGACTACGTCGAGCACGTCGACGGCAGGCTCGCGGGGCGACTGCACGGCTGGGACGAGCCGGGCTTCGCGGCGGCCGGCGCCTGGGCGGCGCCGCAGGTCGTCGGGGCGCACCCGGCGGGGCCCTTCACCCGGCTGCGCGGCCAGGAGCCCCGGCTCGCCTTCGAGGACGTGCGCCCCGTGAGCGTCACCACCCTCGACTCGGGCGCGGTGGTCGCGGACTTCGGCAAGGTCGTCCCGGCCCGGCCGGTGGTCCGCTTCCGCGCCGGGACCGCGGGACGGGACGTGTCCATGCACGCCGGCTACGTCCTGAAGCCGGACGGCAGCGTGTCCGAGTCCGCCGACGACAACCAGGACACCGACCTCTCGTACGGCTACGTGCAGCGCGACGGCAGGCAGTCGTTCGAGGCGTTCACCTACGAGGCGTTCCGGTACCTGCAGATCGACAACCCCGGCGAGCCGATGGACGCGCGCTCGGTGTCGGCGGTCGTCCAGCACACCGACGTGGACCCCGGCAGGGCCGCGACGCTCCACAGCTCCGACGAGACGCTGGACGCGGTCTTCACGCTCCTGCGGAGGTCGGCCCTGTACAGCGCGCAGGAGCAGTTCCTGGACACGCCCACCCGCGAGAAGGGGCAGTTCCTCGCGGACTCGGTGGACATCTCCCGGGCGCTGATGGCGGGCTACTCGGAGCGCGTGCTGACCCGCAAGGCGATCCGCGAGTTCGCCGAGTCGCAGCGGCGCCACTGGCCGGACGGCCGGCTCAACGCGGTCTACCCGAACGGCGACGGCAAGCGCGACATCCCCGACTTCACCGAGATGTACCCCGGCTGGGTGTGGGAGTACTACCTGCGCTCCGGCGACCGTACGACGCTGCGCGACGCCTACCCGGTGATGGCGGCCGTCGCCGACTACGTCCGCCGCTACGTCGACCCGGACACCGGCCTGGTCACCAACCTCGCCGGCGGCTCCGGCGCCTACCTGGGCGGCATCGTCGACTGGCCGGTCCGGTACGGCTACGACACCGGGACCGCCGCCCGCACCACCGTGAGCATCCTCGCGGTCGACGCCCTGCGCCGGACCGCGGACGCCGCCGCCGAGCTGGGCCGGCCGCGGGCCGAGGCCCGGGCCCTGCGCGCCGACGCCGACCGGCTGAGCGACGCGGTCAACGCACGGCTGCGGCGGCCCGACGGGATCTACGTCGACGGGCTCACCGCCGACGGCGCGCAGAGCACCCACGCCTCCCAGATCGCGGGCGCCTACGCCCTCGCCTTCGGCGTCGCCCCGGAGCGCGACTGGCCGGTCCTCGCCGACCACCTCGTCGCGCTGGGCCTGGAGATGGGGCCCATGACGGCGAACTGGCTGCTGACCGCCCTGCACCGGGCCGGCCGCGACGGCGAGGTGCTACGCCGTCTCACCGACCCCGACAGCAGGGGGTGGGCGAACGTCCTGGCCCGGGGCGGCACGTTCACCTGGGAGTCGTGGGAGGCGCCGGAGCGCGGCGACAGCCTCTCGCACGGCTGGGGCTCGACGGCCCTGGTCGACGTCCAGCAGGCGCTGCTCGGCGTCACGGTCACCGCACCCGGCGCCGCGGCCGTAAGGATCCGCCCGCCGCGCGGCACCCCGCTGACCCACGCCGCCGGCACGGTGCCGACCCAGCGCGGCCCGGTCGGGGTGCGCTGGCGCACGGTCGACGGCGGCACCGCCCTCTCCGTGGACGTACCGGTCAACGTGACCGCCGAGGTCTGGGTGCCGGTCACCGACCACCGCCCGCCGCGGGCACGGGCCGCGGGCCCCGACGGCGAGCGGACCCCGCGGTTCGAGGGCGTCCGCAACGGCTACGCGCGCTACTCCACCGGCTCCGGCCGAGGCACGTTCGCCCCGGGGGACGCGGCCGAACCCACCCTGGAGCGGCCCCACTGAAGAAGCCAGTTCCACCGCCTCCTGTCTGAGGTGGTTGAACCGGTCATCAGGTTTTCCGCAGCTCATCACGGGCATGCATGAGTCATGCATGATGAAGCCCATACGGCGAATCTTCTGGGGGCCGCTGCGCTCGCCCTCGGTGACATGGTGGTCGCCGAGGTGACGCGGGCGGCCAGCACGAGTTCGAGCGGAGCTGCCGCGCTGGTGGTGTTGTCCACGGACCCCGGCTTGAGCGTCACCGAGCTGGGCCGGCGGGTGGGACTGAGCCAGTCCGCGGCGGCCCGGATGGTCGACGGCCTGGAGAAGCAGGGGCTGGTACGCAAAGAAGCCAGCTGGGGAGCGTGGGTCCGCCTCCAGCTCAGTGATGTGGGTGCACGGGCAGCCCGCACTCTCCTCGCGTGCCGAGGCGACGTGCTGCGACAGGCGCTGAGCCGTCTCGACGACGGTGAGCGGGAGCAGCTCGGCCGGTTGCTGGGCAAGGTCCTGGCGGGTTTGTACCGGCAGCCCGGTGACGCCGAACGCATCTGCCGGCTGTGTGACCGATGTGCCTGCGTCCGGGATGGTGCGACCTGCCCGGTGGGTCAGGCGGACCGGGACCGCCGGGCCGGCCACGAGCGCGAGCATGGGTGAACTGCTCGCTCTGCTGTCCGCTCTCTGTTTCGGCATCACGCACTTCGTCAACGGCCTGGCCTCGCGCAGACACAGCGGGCTGACCGTCGCACTTCACGCCCAAGTGGGCGGCACCGCACTCGGGCTGCTTCTCGCGCTGGCTGTGGGCGGTGGAACCGCCTCACTCGCCGACTACGGCTGGGGTGCGCTGTCGGGGGTGGGGACGGGAGTCGGGGTCGCCTTTCTGTATCAGGCGATGTCGCAGGGGGCGATGAGTGTGGTCGTCCCGGTCAGCGATGTCGGAGCCGTGGCTCTTCCGGTCCTGGTCGGGGTGTGTTTCCTCGGAGAGCGCCCCGCCCTTGCCGCATGGGTGGGGATCGCCGCCGTCCCGCCGGCGCTGTGGCTGGTCTCGCAGAAGTCTTCCAGTCTCGGTGACGACCAGAGCGGAGCGCTGTCTGCGGGGACGCTCAGTGCCTTGATTGCCAGCGTGGGGTTCGGCGTGCAGTTCCTCGCCATGGCGCAGGTAGGCACGAACAGCGGTTTGTGGCCGGTGGTGCTGAGCAGGGTGGCCTCCGTCGCGGTCATCGCCGTAGTCCTGAGAGCCTATGGCGCCCCGGGAGGGCTGACGGGACGGCCGTGGGTGGCAGTGGCGGCGGCCGGCGCCCTCGGCACACTTGCGATCGTGCTGTACCTGGAAGCCACCAGCCAACAGCTCATGGCCATCGCCACCGTACTCTCCGCCCTCTACCCCGCCGTTCCCGTCCTCCTCGCCCTGATGCTGCTGAAGGAGCGCCTCAACCGCCGACAGGCCACCGGTCTCATCTGCGCGGCGCTTGCGATTGGGCTCATCGCACTGCGCTGAACGTGCCAGCCCGCTGACAACAAGCCTGTCGATGTGACAACTGTCGTGCTTCGGCTCACGAGCGTGGTGCCGTCGTCCAGGTGCCGTGCCACGGGGCGGCCCACGCAGGACGCTGCTCGCACCGCCCGAGCCGGCGCCGCCGCGACCGCCGGCCGCGAAGTTGCCGGGGTGGTACGGGCACCACGCGGGGACGTCGGGCGGCGCATGGGCGGGCCCGGGCACTTGTGTCCGGGGCGGCTAATCTCACGTACCATATTATTCTGTGCGAATATCGCAAATCATGGAAATAGTCAATAAGGCACCACTAGTTGACGCTTGTCACACGCGATGCGACATTCTTCTCGCGACCGGTCGTTCAACGTTCGGGTTCTCGAACGCCACCGGTGGCGTGTGCGCACACCGCAACTTCCGCACGGCACTCGACCACTGCCCATCCGGCTCCGCTCGCTCGCCGTAGCGGGCACGGAGCATGGACTGCCCGGAGGCTTCTGTGCGAATGACGCAAGTGCACGACCCGTACCCGCGTGTGACCGCGACAGACCACCTGCCCGACGCCGACCGCCGGTTGTTCCGGCAGTTCGGCTGGGGGCCCGCGAGCTCACCGACACACCGTCTGATCCACCACCCCATCGAGGAGTACGCCGCCGCCCACCCGGCCGCTGTCGCCGTCGAGCATCTGGGCGAGACCCTCACCTACGGCCAGCTCGACCGGCACGCCGAGCGGCTGGCCGGCGTGCTCGCCGGCTTCGGGGTCGGCCCCGGCGACTCCGTGGGGCTGTTCCTGCGGCGTTCGCTGCCGATGACCGTCGGCCTGCTGGGGACGCTGAAGGCGGGTGCCGCCTACGTGCCGCAGGACGTCGGCGTGGCCCCCGCGGCGCAGTTGCGCCACGTGATGCGCACCGCCCGGACGAAGGTCGTCCTGACCGCCTCGGACGTGGCCGGCCTTGTCCCGGTGCCCGAAGGGGTCGCCCTCGTCAACGTCGACGAGGTGATGTCCGGCGCGCTTCCCGCGGGCCCGGCGCAGGCTGCCCGGCGTGCCGCGGCCGGGCGGCGGCCCGCGGTCCCCGATGACGCCTGCTACGTGCTGTTCACCTCCGGCACCACCGGCACGCCCAACGGCGTCGTCGTGACCCACCGCAACGTCTGCAACCTCCTGCTCACCGAGCCCGGCGGCCTGGGTATCCGCCCTGGCCTGGCCGTGGCCCAGCTCCTCAACATCGCCTTCGACATGGCGTCCTGGGAGATTCTCGGCTGCCTCGCACACGGCGCGACCCTGCTCATCCGGGGCCGGGACATCGCCGCCACCGCCGAGCGCGCCGACGTGCTGATCGCGACCCCGACCGTGCTGAGCCGGATCGACCCGGCCCGCTGCACGCGCGTGCGCACCGTCGCCGTCGCGGGCGAACCCTGCCCTCGCCCGATCGCCGACACCTGGGCCGGGGCCGCCGACTTCTACAACTGCTGCGGCCCCACCGAGACCACGATCGTCAACACCATGCACCGGCACACACCGGGCACACGGCTGACCATCGGCCGCCCCACTCCCAACAACACCGTCTACGTCCTCGACGACCGGCTCTCCCCGCTGCCCATGGGCGAGGTCGGCGAGATGTGGGCCGGCGGGGACTGCGTCTCCGCCGGCTATCTGGACAACCCGGCCCTGAACACGGAGCGGTACGCGCCCGACCCCTTCCGCGGCGGCGGAGCGATGATGTTCCGCACCCGCGACCTGGGGCGGTGGACGCCGGAGGGCGAGCTTGAGCACCTCGGGCGCACCGACGACCAGGTGAAGGTGCGCGGCTTCCGCGTCGAACTCGACTCCGTTTCCGCCGTGCTGGAGTCCGTCCCCGGCTGCCGGCAGGCCGTGACGCTGCGGCGCGACGAGCGCAGCCTGGTGTCGTTCGTGACCCCCGCGGACGTGGACACGGACGCGGCGCGGCGTGCCGTGTCCGCGGCGCTGCCGTACTACTGCACGCCCGCGGAGGTGCACGCGCTCGACGCGCTGCCGGTCACCGCGCGTGGCAAGACGGACAGGGCGCAGCTGCACCGGCTCGCCGCCGCCGGCCCCGTCCCCGCCCCTGCCCCCGTCATGTCGGCCGTTGCGCAGGGAGTCGTCTCATGACGGCCCCGGTCACGCACGAGGTCGTCCCCGCGCGGGAGCCGTCTACGCCGGAGGAGGTGCGGCTGCCTCCGCGTACCGGGGCCCTGCGCCGTGCGCTCAAGCACCCCCGGCTGATGCACTACAACCGGCTTGCCGCCGGTGTGCTCGCCGTGAACCTCGCGTTGGCCGTGGTCGGCGCCGCCGGAGGACAGTGGAGTTCACGGACGCTGTCGTACGCGGCGCTCGTCAACATCGCGCTGGCCGTGGTCGTGCGCAACCAGTACGTCATCAACCTCTTCTTCCGCGTCGCCACCGCTGCCCCGACCCGCTGGCCGCTGAAGGTGCGCTGGACGCTGGGCAAGGTCTACCACTTCGGCGGGCTGCACGTCGGCGGCGCCCTCGCCGGCTCGCTGTGGTTCTGCGCCGCGGTGGCGGCACTGACCGCCGAGGGTGCGGACGCCGCCGTGCTGGCGGTGAGCTACGCCCCGCTGCTGCTGCTCGCCGCCATGCTGGTGACCACGCTGCCGCGGATCCGCACCCCGCACCACGACCTGTTCGAGCGCACCCACCGCTTCGGCGGCTGGGCGAGTCTGGCCCTGCTGTGGGTGCAGGCGGCGCTGACCGGTTCCGCGGTGGCGCTGTGGGTGCTGGCGGGCATCACGGCCACCGTCGCGCTGCCGTGGCTGCGGTTGCGCAAGGTCCAGGTCGACATCACCCGCCCGTCGGGGCATGTGGCGTTGCTGCGGTTCAACCTCGGCGTTATGCGGTCTGTCAACCTGTCTCAACGCCGAGGTGTCTCACAGCTGATCTACG
>NZ_BAAAPF010000350.1:0-7192 GCF_039531005.1 Streptomyces synnematoformans | reverse complement strand
GCCCGGCGCAGCCCGCGCGCCCAGCTGCTCGCCTCCGCGTACGAGGCCGCCGGCGGCGTCCGCGGCGCCGCCGCGGCGGGCGCGGTCGGCTCCGCCTGGGGCGTCGCCGCCGCGACCGTCAGCGGCTCGGCCGTGTGGTGGCTGCAACTGCGGTACGCGCTGCGCGAGCGCCGGCACCGCCCCGAACCCGAAGTGAGGACACCATGACCGCGCACCCCCGGCTGAGCATCGGCCTGCCCGTCCACAACGGCGACGAGTACCTCGCCGAGGCCCTCGACGCCCTGCTCGGCCAGACCTACGAGGACTTCGAACTGGTCGTCTCCGACAACGCCTCGACCGACGCGACCCGGGACATCTGCCGCCGCTACGCCGCCCGGGACCCGCGCATCCGCTACCTCCGGCTGCCCCGGAACATCGGTGCCGCACCCAACCACCACCGCGTCTTCACCGAGTGCCGCGGCGAGCTGTTCAAATGGGCCTCGCACGACGACCTGTACGCCCGCGACCTGCTGCGGCGCTGCGTGGAGGCGCTGGACGAGCGGCCGGAGGTGATCCTGGCGCACGCCGACCAGGCGGTCGTCGACGGCGACGGGCGGGTGAAGGTCCCGTACGAGTACACCCTCGCCACCGCCTCGCCGCACGCGCCGGAGCGCTTCCGCAGCATGCTCTTCGAGCCCGGCGGCGACGACTTCTACGGGGTGATGCGCGCCGACGTGCTGCGCCGGGTGAAGCCGCACGGCAGCCACCACCACGCGGACCGCACGTTCGTCGCCGAGATCGGCCTGCACGGGCCCTTCCACCAGGTGCCCGAGCTGCTGTACTTCCGCCGTGACCACCCCGGCCGCGCCGAGCGGGCCAACCCGTCCAAACGCTCCCGGTGCGTCAACCTGGACCCGCGCCGGGCGGGCCCGCTGCACCCGACGCCGCGGCTGCTCGCCGAGTACGTGTGGGGCTACGTCGCGGCGATCCGGCGGGCGCCGCTCTCCCCGGCCGACCGGCGCGCCTGCTACCGCCACCTCGCCGCGTGGCTGGCGAGCCGGGCCCGGCCGGGCGCCGGCGAGCGGGTCGAGGACCGCGCCCCGGTCGCCCCGGACCGGCTCACGGTCTCCGTCGACGCCCTCGTCGCCGGGCGGGAGGGGAGGCGGGCGTGACGCCGGGGGAGGAAGCGCGGCCGCGCGTCGGGGTGTTCGGCCTGCTCGGCTCCGGCAACCTCGGCAACGACGGCTCCCTGGAGGCCGTGCTCGGGTACCTGCGCGCCGAGCACCCGCGGGCGGTCGTGGACGCGCTGTGCGGCGGCCCCGAGACCGTCACGGCCCGGTACGGGATCCCCGCGACCCGGCTGCACTGGTACCGCGGGGAGTACCGGACCGCGTCGCGGGCCGGCGCGGTCGCGGCGAAGGGTCTTGGCAAGCTCGTCGACGCCGTCCGCACCGCCGCCTGGGTGCGCCGGCACGACGTGGTGATCGTGCCGGGCATGGGCGTCCTGGAGGCCACGCTGCCGCTGCGGCCGTGGGGCTTCCCGTACGCGCTGTTCCTGCTCTGCGCGGCCGGCCGGCTGTGCGGCACCCGGATCGCGCTGGTCGGCGTCGGCGCCGCCCCGATCCGCGACCGGCCGACCCGCGCCCTGGTGCGCTGGTCGGCGCGGCTGGCCGCGTACCGCTCGTACCGCGACACCCTGTCCCGCGACGCGCTGCGGTCGATGGGCGTGGACACCGCGCGCGACGAGGTCTACGCGGACCTCGCCTTCGCCCTCCCCGCGCCCCCGCCGGAGGCCCCGGCAGACCCGCCGGACACCCCTCCCGCCCCTCCGGGCCTCGTATGCGTCGGCGTCATGGCCTTCCACGGCGGCAACGACGACCGCGCCCGGGCCGCGGAGATCCACCGGCGCTACCTCGACGGGACCACCCGCTTCGTCCGCGCGCTGGTCGCCGAGGGACGGCCGGTCCGGCTGCTCACCGGCGACGCCGTCGACGCGCCGGTGGTCGGCGCGATCCTCGACGCCGTGGACTCGCCGCTGGTCACCGCCGCCGAGGCGGCCTCCCTGACCGACCTCATGAAGGAGACGGCGGCGGCCGACGCCGTGGTGGCGACCCGGTACCACAACGTGGTCTGCGCGCTGAAGTCCGGCACGCCGACGCTCGCGCTCGGCTACGCGGCCAAGAGCGAGGCGCTCATGGAGCGGATGGGGCTCGGCGCGTACTGCCACCCGGCCCGCGAGGCCGACGCCGACCGGCTGCTCGACCGGTTCCGGGCGCTGGAGCGGCGGTCTGCGGAGCTGCGGCAGATCCTCGCGGAACGGAACGCCGACGCCGCCCGGCGCCTGGAAGACCAGTTCACCGCCCTGACCGCCGCCCTGTTCCCGACGGGCGGCCACCCGATGCGGGAGGCACCATGAAAGCGACCGGCGTCCCGGCGATCGCGGGCGCGTACCTCTTCGAGCCGACGCCGCACGCCGACGAACGCGGCTTCTTCTGCCGCACCTTCGACGCCGACGTGATCCGCTCGGCGGGCCTCGACCCGGGCGCCTTCGTCCAGGACAGCGTGTCCCGCTCGGCCCGCGGCGTGCTGCGCGGCCTGCACCTGCGCTCCGGCGCCGGCGAGGCCAAGCTCGTGCGGTGCTCGTACGGGCGGGTCTTCGACGCCGTCGTGGACCTGCGGCCGGACTCGCCGACGTACCTGGGCCGGGCCTTCTTCGAGCTGTCCGGTGAGAAGCAGACCACCCTGTACGTTCCGGCCGGGTGCGCGCACGGCCTCCAGGCGCTCACCGCGACCGCCGACGTCTCGTACCGGATCGACCGCCCGCACGATCCGGCGGAGGACGTGACGATCGCCTTCGACGACCCCGAACTCGCCATCCCCTGGCCGCTGCCGGCCACCTCGGTGTCCCGGCGGGACCGGGAGGCGCCGGGCCTGGCCGAGGTCCTGAAACGCAGGGAGGGGTGACGCCGCGTGGCCACCGAGGAGTTCCGGCTGCCCCGGTCGCGGGTGATGAACGAGCGGCTGCACGCCGTGATCCCGGGGGGCGCGCACACGTACGCCAAGGGCGACGACCAGTACCCCGAAGGGCTGGCCCCGGTGATCAGCCGCGGCCGCGGCGCCCACGTCTGGGACGTCGACGGCAACCGCTATCTTGAGTACGGCTCCGGCCTGCGGTCGGTCAGCCTCGGCCACGTTCACCCGCGGGTGACCGAGGCGGTGCGGCGGGAACTCGACCGCGGCGCGGGCTTCGTCCGGCCCTCCGCGCTGGAGGCCGAAGCGGCGGAGCGCTTCCTGGAGACCGTGCCGACCGCCGAGATGGTGAAGTTCGCGAAGAACGGCTCCGACGCCACCACCGCCGCGGTGCGCCTCGCCCGCGCCGTCACCGGGCGGCCGCGGGCGGCCGTCTGCGGCGACCACCCGTTCTTCTCCGCCGACGACTGGTTCATCGGCACCACCCCGATGGACGCCGGCGTCCCGCCGACGGCGGCCGAGCTGACGGTGGCGTTCCCGTACGGGGACCTGGCCGCCACCGAGGAGGTGCTCACCCGCTACGCGGGCGAGGTCGCGTGCCTGGTCCTCGAACCCGCCACGCACACCGAGCCGCCGCCCGGCTACCTCCGCGGGCTGCGCGAACTGGCCGACCGGCACGGCTGCGTGCTGGTCTTCGACGAGATGATCACCGGCTTCCGCTGGTCGGAGGCGGGCGCCCAGGGGCTGTACGGCGTCGTGCCCGACCTCTCCACGTTCGGCAAGGCGCTGGGCAACGGGTTCGCCGTCGCCGCGCTGGCCGGGCGGCGTGAGCTGATGGAACGGGGCGGGCTGCGGCACTCCGGCGACCGGGTGTTCCTGCTGTCCACCACGCACGGCGCGGAGACGCACGCGCTGGCCGCCGCGATGGCCGTGCAGGCCACCTACGCCGAGGAGGGCGTCACCGCGCGGCTGCACGCCCTCGGCGAGCGGCTGGCCGCCGGCGTCCGCGACGCGGCGGCCGCCATGGGCGTCGGCGACCACGTCGTCGTCCGGGGCCGGGCCAGCAACCTCGTCTTCGCCACGCTGGACCGGGACGGGCAGCCGTCGCAGGAGTACCGCACGCTGTTCCTGCGGCAGCTTCTGGAAGGCGGGGTGCTGGCCCCGTCGTTCGTGGTGAGCAGCGCGCTGACCGACGCCGACGTCGACCGCACCGTCGACGTGGTCGCCGGGGCGTGCGCGGTGTACCGGAAGGCCCTGGAGGCCGCCGACCCCACGCCCTGGCTGGGCGGGCGGCCGGTGCGGCCGGTGTTCCGCCGCCGCGCGGGCGATGGGGGCGCGGGGTGACGTGACGGGCCGTCAGCGTCGCTTCCGCCGGCCGGCGTCGGCGCCGCGGCCGGCCCTGCGGGCGGCGATCCCGTCGGCGATCCGGTCGGTCAGCCACGCGGCCGCGGGCACCACCGCCAGCGCGGTGCACCAGCCGCCGACGGCGTCGGTCGCGTAGTGCGCCCCCAGGGCGACCTGCGCCCAGCCCATGGCGGCGCCGGCGACGAGGGCCGCGGCGAGCACGAGCAGCGTGCCCGCCGCGCCGCCGGGGTCGAACCGGCCGACCGCGGCCAGGGCCGCCACGAGGGCGAGCGCCGTGACGAAGGCGGTGTGCCCGCTCGGGTAGGACAGGTACCCGTCGTTGATGGTGCGCCCCACCACGGGCTTGAGGAGCGTCGTCGCCGCCACGGCCGCGCCGGCCCCCGCGACGGTGAGCACCGCCGCGCGGGTGCGCCGGAGCAGCAGCAGCCCCGTCACGAGGGCCGCGACCAGCGCCGCCGCCCCGGCGGGCTCCCCCCAGAAGTCCACGGCCAGCGCGACGTCGTGCCACGGCGCCCCCGCACCGCCCGCCGCCGGCCGGATCCGCTCGTCCACGGCGCCCGGCCCGTCGTCGCCGGCGAACAGGACCCCGAGTGCCACGGCCGCCAGCGCGCCGAGGACCGCGGCCGGCCCCAGCGACGCGCGCAGCGACGGGTGCAGCACCCCGGGCGCGGGCCGGCCGGAGTACCCCATCTCTCCCTCCCGTCCGGCCCGTCGGCTGTCCTCCGCGGGCCCACGGCTTCAGCCTGCCACCGGGTCCGGGCCGCCGCGGCCGGTCCGCCGGCGAACTGTCAGCAGTAGACGCCGTCGACGGCGGTGAGTACGAGGTCGCGGGCGCGGCCGGCGTCGTAGGCGCCGATGAGGACGTAGTAGGCCAGGCCCTCGGTCGTCGCGGTGAGCGCGACGGCCTCGCGGTCGGGGTCCAGCCCGGGGCGTACGCGGCCGGCGTCCCGGTCGCGGCGCAGCGCGGCGGCGAGGTCGCCGTGGAGTCCGGCGTAGAGCTCCCGCAGCCGCTCGGCGACGGCGGCGTCCGCGAGTGCCAGCGCGTTGAAGGACTGGCGTACCCGCAGGTGCGCCGTGGTGGCGGCGTCGTAGGGGATCAGCTCGGTGAGCACGGCGGTCAGCACGGTGCGCGGCTCGGCGGCCGCCAGGTCCTCGCCGGCCCGGGCGCGGATGCGCTCCGAGCTGAGGGCGTTGCCGCGGTCGAAGGCGGCGTCGATCAGGTCGTGCTTGGCCGGGAAGTAGTGCTGGACGCCGCCGGGGGACACGCCTGCCCGGGCGGCGGTCGCCGTCAGCGACACGGCGGCGAGGCCCTGGTCGGCGACGATCGCGAGCACGGCGTCGGCGATCTCGCGGCGGCGCTCGTCGTGCCGGGCGCCGAGGCCGCGGGTGCGCGGGCTCATGGCCGACCTCCCTTTCCGGTGTGAGCGCACTGGATTGACGGTGCCGAGTCTAGTGGGCTACGGTCGGAGCAAATAAATGCGATCGAATTGTTTTGCCCGCGGAGGTAACGGAGAACGGCGATGGTGCTGGCGCTGTGCTGCCTGGCCCAGCTGATGGTCGTGCTCGACGTCTCGGTCGTGAACGTCGCGCTGCCCTCGATCGAGGCCGACCTGGGCTTCGCCGCCGCCGGGCTGCCGTGGGTCGTCAACGGCTACGCGCTGGTCTTCGCCGGCTTCCTGCTGCTGGGCGGCAGGCTCGCCGACGTCTGCGGGCACCGGCGCGTGTTCCTCCTCGGGCTCGGGCTCTTCACCGCCGCCAGCCTCGCCGGCGGCCTCGCCGCGTCCCCCGGGCTGCTCGTCGCCGCGCGCGCCGCCCAGGGGCTCGGCGCCGCGGTGCTCGCCCCGGCGACGCTCACCGTGCTCACCGCCGCCTTCCCCGAGGGCGCGGGACGCACCCGGGCGGTGGCGGTCTGGACGGCCGCCGGCTCGGCCGGCGGCACCGCGGGCAACCTCGTCGGCGGCCTGCTCACCGAGGCGCTGTCCTGGCGGTGGATCCTGCTGATCAACGTGCCGGTCGGCGTCGCCGCCCTGGTGGCCGCCGCACGGCTGCTGCCCGGCACGCGGCCGCACGGGCGGCGCCGGCCACGGCTCGACCTGCCGGGCGCGGCGCTCGCCACCGCCGGCCTGCTGGCCCTCGCGTACGGCATCGCCCGGTCGGGCACGTCCGGCTGGAGCAGTCCGCGTACCGCCCTTTCCCTGGTCCTCGGGCTCGGCGTGCTGGCCGGCTTCGTCGCCCTGCAGGCCCGCCCGGCCGCCGGCCGCACCCCGCTGCTGCCGCTGCGGCTGTTCCGGGCCCGGGCGATCTGGCTCGGCAACGTGCTGATGCTGCTCGCCGGGGCGTCCCTGACGCCGATGTGGTACTTTCTGTCGCTCTCGATGCAGCACGTCCTCGGCTACGGACCCCTCGAAACCGGCCTCGGCTTCCTGCCCCACACCGTGCTCGGCGTGCTCGTCGGCGTCCGGCTGACGCCGTGGGCGATGCGGCACGTCGGCGCCCGCCCCCTCGTCGCCGCCGGGGCCCTCACCGCGGCGGCGGGCTTCCTCTGGCAGAGCCGCGCCACCGAGGCGAGCACCTACTGGTCCGGCGTCTTCGGCCCCGCGGTCGTGATGACGCTGGGCAGCGCCCTGTTCATCGCCCCGCTCACCACCGTCGTCGTCTCCGGCATCGCCCCCGCCGACGCCGGCGCCGCCGCCGGCGTGATGAACACCGTCAAACAGGTCGGCAGCGGACTCGGCCTCGCCGTCCTCGTCGCCGTCGCGGCCCCGGGCGGCGGGACCCCCGCCGCGCTGGCCGCGGCGTACGCGCACGCGTTCGCGGCCATGGCGGCCCTGCTCGCGGTGGTCGCCGGCCTCGCCGCCGCGCTGTCCCGCGGGGCCGG